>CAYUNR010000027.1:0-19878 GCA_964446295.1 uncultured Candidatus Finniella sp.
CACCGTGGCGAAGGGATGAGGTGATGGCATCCCCAAACTTTTCTTGGCCAATCGCTATGTTAATGGCTGTGTGTATGGGTGCGGTTTGCACGGCATGCACCGTTTGCTGTCCTAGCATTTCTGTGAAGGTTGTCTCAGCTGTTGCTAGAGGAGCAGAAACATGAGCCATAATTCCCCCAAGTAAGAACAGCAATGCCCAAACCCCGAGGGGCTATGTTGACGTGACCCGTGGCCACACCCTGGAATAAGCTTGAGCCGTTCCAGATGTCAGAAATCAGGTTAAGTTACTTGGTCTGGATAAAGAAAAGGGTGACAAAAGCCACCCAAGAAAGAGGGATATCAAGAAAACGTTCCTAAATTATAAAATACCGATTTGTTTTAATTGTTTTTGCCATTCACTACCTAAAAAGTCTTGAGCTCTACAGCCAAAAAGAAAAACAAGGACAAAGTCATCAAAAGACTCAGCTACACATTTTTTTATATTAGAGTCTGTGTCCAAAGAAAACACTTTGCCTTCATTGTTAAAACCATATAAAAAACCTGCTGGATCAGATGCAATAACAAGAAGTGAATGTTCTTGGTCAAGTTGAATCTCAAGAATTTCTTTGTCCGAAGAAAGTCCGTGAAATCTTATAACATCAAGATCAACCCCATTCCATTGCTTCAAAAAAGCAATGTATGAAGAAGATTTTTTTTGACCATAATTCTCAAAATAATTCCATTTCTCTAATAATTTATCGCTAAGACCATGGTTAGGAATAAAACATAGCTCTTCAGTCAATAAATCACTATTGATAACTTTTTGGATAGTGTTGTTTATTTTTTCCATTTTTAAATCACTTTCTATCTTTGATATTGATCGAAACTTTTTTACCTTTTGGAAGTTGACGTGCTATTTGTCTTCCTAAATCCTGGTTCGTAAAAGAATCCATAGCGCGCAGATTTCCCATAGTGTTGCTTCCACCAAGCTGCAAGTCAACCATATGATCAATATCGGACCGTTTTAATCGTTCAAGTGCATTACTTTTTGCTTGAGGATTATCAACAAAAATTCGCTCTATTCGCTTTACTGCCTGCTTACGATACGTTCTTGTCAAGGCACGTCTGTCTGCGTCAGATATACCGTGAGGAGTGGATGAGAACAAATCGCCACTTTTACTTGAGTTGCTTAATGTATTTACTTTTCTAGCATAGTCTCTTCTGTTCATAGGCTCTTTAAATTCTAATACCACATCCTCCGCCTCAAGTGCTTTCACCTTAACTTTTGATTGGGTTTGACCAGATCCTGCTTTGCTTACCTTTGATCCAAGGTTGAATGCTTGACCCGCTCTTCCCGCAAGACTAGATGTTGCACCTACCATACTTATCGCAACATCTTGGAAATCTCGTTCACCTGTTGCTAAATCATATGCGCCCTCAGCTGCTGTAATCACCGCTCCTGTTGCAGGATGAAACTTTGCTCCCTCCACCAATAGCCCACATGCTTTTCCATCAAAATAACTCCGCATATAAAGCTTACGCAAATTATCACGAACTTGTTCTCTTTTCTCAGCAGTGTAAGGATGCTTTTGTGATCTTTCTAAAGTTTGAAGAGTATCCTCAACATTTGTTTCTACGTACTGTTGTGCTTCCTGGTAAGACTCTTTAGCTTTTTGAGCCATGGTTTCGCACATATTATAATCAAGCGCTATAGCAGCGGTACTTGCTGCCACTGAGAAGTTTCCATTGCCTGCTAATGTGCCAACGAATCCACCAATAACTTGTGAGAAGAACCTTTTAGCCATCATCTTATCGTGGAAGGCTTCGTTGAACTCTGCATCATTCATTGTGGGTTTTTCTTTATACAAATCCTGAGAGACTTTCTCAGCATCAGCCATGGCTTCCATACTAACTTCCGCAAAGGCCGCCCCAAATGCACCCCCTAACGGATCATCCGCCGTAATCGCTCCGCCCACAGCGCCTGAGGCAAAGTGCCCCATCTTATGCATGAAATAGTTAATCTTATCGGGTCCGCTGTACCATTGCCCCATTTGGTGAGCCAAGCTGGCTCCTATGGCATGACCTACACCGTGGCGAAGGGATGAGGTGATGGCATCCCCAAACTTTTCTTGGCCAATCGCCATGTTAATGGCTGTGTGTATGGGTGCGGTTTGCACGGCGTGCACCATTTGTTGGCCTAGCATGTCGGTGAAAGTTACATCAGCACCTGCTATTGGACCTGAGCCTATTAACCCGGCGGTTGCAACGGCTGCGGCCAATCCCCTAGCGGATATGTTGATATGACCTGTGGCTACACCCTGGAATACGCTTGCGCCTACAAACATGGTTGCCGCTTTGGCCATGCCGAGGGCCGTGATGCTGAACATTTCCGCGGTTGTTAATGCTGCGGTGGTGGCGGTAGCTCCGGCAACACCTACAGTTGCGGTGGCAACTCCGGCCGTGCCTGCTGTTCCTACAACACCTACGGTCGCTGCTCCGGTGGCAGCACCTGTTCCAAATAATCCGACAAAGGCCTGTCCACCTACTAAACTGCCTAATATGCCTAATGCAGCTATCGGTGCAATGCCTAGAGATCTGTGGGTTTTTGAATGAGAGGTAAAGATATTTTGAACCTCACGGTCTTCTAGATGAGCTCTTGGATCAACCTGAAGATTGTCGTATCTAACACCTACAGGACGATAAATTTGTACATCACCTGATGTCTCAAACACAACCTCTCCATCCATTTTGGCCGCTATCGCCTGATCAGAATGATGAGTAGCTACACGTGTAACATTTACAAAAGCATTACTAGACGATGAAAACGAAGATCCACCGCTAATTCTGTGCGCTTCTCGTAAAGCTATGCTTGGTGCTTGAACTACAGTTTTTTCTGCTGCAAAGTGAGGTGCTGTCATATCAACATGCTGATCTGAAGCGATTACACCCACTCCATCAACATCACGTACCTTCAATACCGCTGCAGTTGGAGTAATGCTATAGCTAGAGCTAAATTTTGAGCTTTTGCTTCCAAATGCTCCACTTTTGGTGGAGGTTTCGTTTACCTGGCGCATTGTTTGGGTGACCCCAACCTCTACATGCTCACTACCACGCAGTAAATATTTATGGGTTGCATCTAGGGTTCCTGAGAAATGTTGTTCAACTCCTTCTATGGCAACATCGTCTCCACGAACGAGTCCTCCGTATCCAATGTGTGTTTGCGTAATTGTTACGTGGTGTTTTCCTTTTTTGTCGCTATAAGAATGTGTTGTGGTGTGCGTAGGACGTGCAACAATAGTGTGATCGTTTAAAAGTTCAGTGAGTTTGCCACCATCCATTGCGCCATTAAGAAAGAATCGAGAACCTGCTTCCCCATCTAAACCTTCAACCGTAGCCCTCTCATCTGCCAGAATTGCTGTCATCGATGCTTGTAGAGATCGATGAGCAAAAGATTTTGGCACAAAAATTACCGGCTTTCCCTGAGGGCTATAGCCAATCATCGGTTTGTCTTTAAAGTTCCCTAATCCCTCTGTCCCTATATAGGAAATCAGATCACCTGAGGCTTCTGCTTTTTGTTGCGCATTGGTTAAAGCAAGCAAAGCGCGTGCGCCACCGCCTGCAATTAAATGGGGAGAATCGCGTTCGACCTTTTTGTATAACGCATAAGCAAAAGTGCGCATTAGTAAATGTTCATCACGAGAGCCCATGCGAGGGTACAAATACCCTTGACCAAAACCCATGCTAGCAAGGGCATCTGGCAGTGCTTTAGCTTCTAAAGATGCATCAAACTGTAAACGAGTTCCCGGTGGTGGGGTTAGTGTTAGACCCAGACCTGGAATTAAAAACACAGGTGGCGGGATTAGTCTTGCAGGTTCACGGGTAAATCTGGGGATAATGCGTGGCCCTGTTTCATCAGAGTTTTCTTTGGTTAATGCCCCGGTGCGAATCACCTTTTGCAAATCATAAAGGGTTTGGGGTTCTGCACGTCTTTGTAGAGATCTTTCACCAGTGATAACAACGCGACCATCAGCAGTTCGAATACGAATAACTGGAGAACGTAACAATGCCCCTTCCATTGAGAATGTACGTGCCGGTATGTCAATAGACGCACCTACTGAAAGCTCAGCGGTTTGGTAGGTATAACTTTTTTGAAAAGGAGGATCAGAAACGTACCCAACTTCAATACCGCACTCACAGACTTTTTCTTGTTTATAAAATTCAAGAGGAAGCGGATTTACATACTCAATCTCTCCTTTGATATGACTTTTTCCACCAAAAAATTGACAGCCTTTAGATAGATTAAGACGTAATTTTCCTTCTAAGTTCAGTTTTGAGAAATCTTTGGCAAGGTGTAACCAATCTGATGCGCACACATCATAATGTCTAACTCTTTGAATATAATCAGTGTTATAAACAACAGGACCGTATATACCTCTTGGCATTCCTGGAAGACTCGCACATCCTTCAGCATATTGGGCAACTTTCACATATTTACTATCCGGAGAAACCAATAAATGTTGTGCCTCAATATTCCATATGCCTTCACCTTCTAAAAGCGTAGAAAAAATATTGACATCTTTGGGTGTTCTAAAAGTAAGATCTTTGCTGTCTACATGCAAAAAAAGCGTATCGACATCTTCGGTAGCACTGGCAAGTAATAATGGAGCTCCAGAATAAACAGCAGTGGCACGATCAGAAAGACTGTAAAATTCTCCCTTAAAGTTTTGAAAACCTGGAAAAATATATTTATGATTTTGCGTTTCTCCGAGTTTTAATTTACCAAGAGTTTCAATACTTCCTCCAGCACAAGCAGCAATCAGACCACTTCTTTGGTCCATGGTTTTACCAAACATATGCAATGGGCCTGTATCAGCAATCCATTCGGGATAAGTTGTCCCAGCACCATCACCCATAATAATGTCGCTATCACGTAAATGCAGTTCTAGGCCTTTTGATGCATGGGCATTTTTAGTAATCAACCATTTGGGAATCGCTACTCCGCCAGGAATAAGACGTAAAATCAGCTGCCCTGCCATGTTTACGTCATAAGGTAATACGTCCGTTTCATCTTCAAGTAGCCAGTCGAGTCTTTCCAGGTCTTGAATAAGCGCTGGGGTTAATGGGTTATCTTTCATGCGGGTGATAAGACGTTTGATTTGACCAGGGGTGAAGGTTACCTTAGCGTTATCATCAGTGTTGACTTGATCAATACGGACATCAGATCCAAGCGTTGTACTAAAATGCGCCCGATACGCTTTTGCATTGATAGTGCACTGCAATTCCACAGGAAGGTGTTCAGGTAACGCAGAGTTAGGTTCAATTACCAATTTTCTGATCTTGTGCTCAGTTTTTCCATCGGCATTGCCCATGGCTGTTGCAGATGTGAACGTGAAATGACCTTCTTTTAAAAGCACATCTCCGTGGGTATCAATCCCACCTACTTGAACATCATCAATGTTTCTTAAATCTAATCCATCAGGGCTACTAATTAAGCCTGTTTCATTCATAAGCGTTTGGGCACTAATACGTACACGCTTTGTACTTGAAATTTTGCCTTGTGTGTTATCAATTGAACCGGTGACCTGAGTGCGCACAGTTAAACCGGTTAACGTGCCCTGATGATTATTAACCGAGGCCGCCTGAATGCTTAAAGTCTCACCCAGCTGAATAACCTGACCTGTATTGTCTAAGTTCTCTTGCAGAATAAAAGCACTATGACCTTCTCCGGTGATTGCCGCACGGTTCACCCAAGAATGCCCGTTCACATTCCATTGCTTGGTTACTTTAATAAATGCCTTATTAAGAGTAGTTTTGGCACGTATTTCGCCATGGTCTACGATGTATCCCCCGCGGTTTTCATGTTCTTGTGTAAAAATACCAAGTTGTTCGGTGGTTAATTCTGTTTCATTGCTAACAACAGGAGCGCCAACAATAAGATTTGGGGGTATCACCGTGTCATCAACAAACGCCAATGATAAAACTTGAGCCGTATGAAGTATTGCACTCTTAGTATTGAGTGCTGTTAATCGCACATTTCCAGAACGATAAAGCAAAAAAGCAATAGTATCGGTTATTCCTGTAGGACTATAGGAAAAGGATAATGCTGAACCACTAGCATTTAATTGGCAATTCCAGCCTAAGTCACCATAGGTTGTTTGCAACCACTGAGCGCCAGCTGCATTCACAAAGTCTTTGCCGGCAGGAATAGAAAAGACTCGGGCAGCATGGACATCATCAAAACCTAGGGATAATTGGTAGCGATCACTCCAACCCAGAGGTTGATAGGCTTCATCAAAAGGCAATGGTGCACGAGCTAGCGCGGGTAGTTTTTGCCACAAACGAAACTGCTGCTGCAAGGGTGTTTCTTTGGGAGCTAGTGCTGGTTCTACTGGTTCATCAAACCTATCATATCTACCAAATCTTGAAGGTAATGGCTCCATCACTTCTGTGCTGGCATAGACTGGAGAAAGCACAAAGCTAAAGATATATGCAGATAACACTACCGACGAAATGACTTTACGCACAAACGATGGTTGTGTGTTTTCAAGTTCAGTGTTATCTGTAATCGTCATTTCTTTGAACATACCTGTCTCCATGAAATAATTCCTAATTTGCTTAAACCCATTCGGCCCAGTCTACTGAACCAAAAAAGCATATGAAGTGTTGGTAAGATTTTTTCACCTTACCTATACGCCCTATTTCGTGAAGTTACTATAACTTAACATTTTGTAATGTAAACATAAAAAATTTTAGGTATCTGATTTTTACGTCGTGTTTTGCGTTTTATGTCGCTGTTTTATGTCGACAAAATGCCTTTTTCTTTAAAACTGACCAATTTTGTGATGACCAACAATTCAATTTAACAGCGCCTCTCCGGTAAAAATTTCCTCATTTTACACCCCCAAAAATATTTTTTTGGACACTGAAAAGCGAAACATAAAAGTTTGGTGGCCTTAATCCTTCACTAAAAACTTGTCTTATTAAGGGATAGATCGGTATCCATTAATAAGAAGGTGCTATTGTTTGACTTTTTAACCAAATCAAGTACCTTATGAAAAAAAGAACGAGTGTGTTTTCTTTGAAGAAAAAAGACCATAGCAACTTAGATATCATTGGCAATAGAATTCGCTATCTGCGAATGCTTACAGGTCTTGATCGATCCAACATGGAAAAGCGTCACCAAGTGAAAAAGGTGTCCTTAGAAAAGTGGGAAAATGGCACAGCCAATATCAGCCTAAGGAATATTGCGCGTCTTGTTAGTGTTGCTATTGATCATTCTATTGAGTGCACCCCCGAATGGCTGGTTACTGGAGAAGGATCTCCTCCTAAAACAATCCCTCCTTCAACGATAGACCCTTATAAAGTTGGCTCTGGCAGTACTACGGAAGATATTTTACGTGATCTAAGTTATTTCAAAAGCACCTATCCCCTTGGCATTTCCTTAATGATTTCAGATGATGCCATGATGCCTTGCTATGATGATGGGGATTTCGTCGGCGGACAGGTTGTTGACCTAAAGGATTTAAAAGAATGCTTAGATCATGCCTGCATTGTTCATACAGCTGATGGAAAGAAACGAGTCCGTCGTATTGGTTACAATGATGGGGTATGGTTTTTGTATGGCACGAACATCAGCCATAAAGGATCAGCAATTTTAGAAACGGGCATTGAAATCACCAAAGTGGCTAAAGTCTTTTGGCACCGTAAGCAGTTGTAGCAAACAAGGAATAGGTCAGCGTGCGTTAGCTAAAGCTGACAACACTTAACGCTTAAGCTTTGAGTGTTTAGTATTTAAACTTTCGACTAACTTCATGATTTGAGCTTGATGCAGCAAATACGCAGCCACCATATCAAAAAACGCTCCACGCGTTCCAAAAGCTAAAAGAGCAGAAGTATCTTGATCAATTTCTTTAACGAGAGTAAAGCCTTCTTGGCAACCAGTTAGTTTTTGACGTGTATCCATAATAACTGAATGCTTCTTTTGGATAATCGATACAGAGTTCCAATCAATAGGCCTATTCACTTTTGCAAGGGCCATTTGCACCAATGGATCAAAATCAAAACACTGACTTTCAAGGTAGAAGGTTTGCCATGCAGCACAAGAAAAGAGTACAGAAACCGTATCTTTTTTAATAAGCCCGATGGAAAAGTAATCAATTCCTAAAGAGCTTATTTCATCAATAAAACGATCGAATTCAGCATCTTGTATAATATTAAATGACTTTTCTATACTAAAAACTCAAATTAGAATTATTTAAACAAAATACTTAAATGCAGGCCATTAAGCAACAAAAAAAGAAATAAAAGTAGAAATTTAAGTGGTTTAATTATCCTTAAAGATTTTAGTTTTGAGGGTTTGAGAGTTTTTTGATAGGCAAGCTACTATGTTGGATAGGCATAGTTTAAGGACTGAAGCTGTTCTCATCATGAAAATCCTCAAGCTTTTGGATTAACTGTCTTTCTCTATGTCCAAACCTTAAAAAAAGATACCGATCAAATTCGATTTAATAGGTATCGATAAAATTTTAGGGATTTACGTTAATTTGATTCATTTTTTTTTCGGCTTAGGGTCTTTTATAGGCTTTCTTTCTCCACTTGCATTAATATATTCACATTTTTGCTTAGTAGGATTCGGTAACCCATATTGATCTTTTAAATATCCTAAAAGTCCCCATCTTGAGAACGTGCATTGATGAAAATTTATCGTGGGATTTGCAATACGGCATGTTGAGAGTATCCGGCCTAGATCATTCAATAAACGCTCATCAAGATAACTGTAATTAATGGAAAATCCGTCGAAATGTCTCACATGATTATGCTCTCTAATGGTTTTTCTGATCTCACCAGGCAGTTCGTCAATCATATATTGATAACCTTCTGCTCGACTTTTTCCTGGATTTCTTTCTTCAAATCCTTCCCAGCGTCCCAAAAAAGATACCGAAATTTTATCCGAAAACCCAGGTGTTGGCGAAGACATAACCGTAAATGAAAGATCAATCGTTTTTTCTTCGTCTTCCGAATCTGATCCTTTGTGTTCATCATCTGAAGCTGCAGTTAAAGAGACGCCTGCAAATCTGTCAGTTAATCTATCTTCATCGTCACTATCTGAAGCTGAAACCGTCGTAAACTGCAAAGTAGCTGCAAAAAAGCATAGTAAAATCAGGTATTTTTTTATATTAAACATTCTCGTTCTCTAAGTAGTTAAAACAGTGATTAAGCTAGGCGAAAAACTCAACAATGAAAAGAATGAATTTTTACATATTTCTCTGTGAGTATATCATACAATCTCAAGACTTGCCGCGTGAAATTTCACGTGTTGTCTGGCAACGTCCCATAAGTAATTTTATTAGGTTTGCTATTGTTGTTTACCAATTAACAGGGTATTAAGAGACGTCACAAATAACCAATTTTTTCGTTTATTTTTACATAACGGCCATTATGATATATACTGAGGACGTATAGGTATTTTAATGGATATAATGATGTCTTTATTTATGATGACTTATCATGAAATGGCCAGCCATATTGCAAAACAAGCGCAATACAAAAGGCTGGAGATGAATCTAAGCCAGAAGACACTTTCTGAGTGTTCAGGTGTAAGTTTTGGTGTTATTAAAAAATTTGAACGCACAGGGAAAATATCTATTGAATCTTTGCTAAAAATTGCTTTTGCGCTGGGTTGCCTTGACCCTTTTAAAGATTTATTTGCAAAAAACTCTTATGAAAAAATGAGCTCTCTTGATGAACTTCTCAAAGATAAAACCCGTAGGCGGGGGCGAAAATGACATTTAAAAATATATCCTTGGTTCATGTTTATTTTATGTTCGGCTCCGAAAAATTTCCAGTGGGACGACTTGCTCTGAAAGACCGTAAAATTTTCTTTGAATACACGCCTGAGTTTATTGCAAAAAAATATAAGCTGTCTCCTTTTAAATTACCGCTAAAATCAGGAGTAATTGTTTGTGAAGACACCGTTTTCGAAGGTTTGTTTGGAATTTTTAATGACAGCCTTCCAGATGGATGGGGAAGACTTCTTCTTGATCGCAAACTAATAAAATTAGGACTAAATCCTAGAAGCCTTTCTCCCCTTGATCGTCTGTGTTATGTAGGTGCTCATGGTATGGGAGCCCTTGTTTATGAGCCAGAGATTGAAGAGCGTATAGCATCTCATCATGCAGATTTTGACAAAATTTATGAGGAGATCGTACATTTTCAAGAAAATGATGATGACCATTTTATAGATGATTTACTTAATCTTGGTGGCTCTTCTGCGGGCGCACGCCCTAAAATTCTTATACGCATTGAAAAAGAAGAATGGCTCGTTAAATTTCGTTCCTCTCATGATCCCAAAGACATTGGTGCAATTGAATACGCTTATCATTTGATGGCAAGGGAGGCTAAGCTTGATGTTCCTGATGCTAAGCTTTTTCCTGCTAAAAAGGGCTCGGGGTATTTTGGTGTGAAGCGCTTTGATCATTCTGATGGCAACAGAATGCATATGCACACAATGAGCGGATTACTGCATGCCGACCATCGTTCTCCTAGCCTAGATTACGAAACAATTATGAAAGCTACACATTGGTTGACAAAGGATGTTCGCCAAAGTGAAAAGCAGTTCAGGGTGGCTGTTTTTAATGTACTGAGTCACAATCGAGACGATCACGCGAAAAACTTTTCTTTTCTGATGGATCAATTCGGCACCTGGTTTGTCTCACCTGCTTATGACCTTACCTTTTCTTCAGGGCCAGGTGGAGAACATTGCAGTACAGTAATGGGTGAAGGGAAAAATCCTACGTTTGCGAATCTGCTTAAACTTGCGGAAATAAGTGGAATACCTAAACAAAAATCTTTGCAGATTATTGATGAAGTGCAATCAGCGATATCAAAATGGAAAACCTTCGCAAAGAATGCCGGTGTTAGTGAATCATCACAAAAAATGATTCAAACAGCTATTGATTAAGTGAATGGCTAATGAACATTAGGACGATATATTATTTGATTTTCTTAACTACGGAATTGTTTCCCACGTGAGAAGTCATCAAGTATCATTTTGCATATTTTGCTAAATGCGCACTGATGCGATGTGCAAAGTGCGCTACACTTTTTACACCACTATGTTGCCTACGGCGTTTATTCATGACAACAAGAATGAAAAGATAGTGCTTTTTGATGTTTACTGGACGGATGGACGGATAAGTGTCCGAGTGGACGGATAGGTGGACGGATAAAAACAGCTAAAATTCGCAGTTTTCCTATGTAGTGGACGGATGGACGGCAAAAATAGCCTTTTTGAGGAGTCCCAGAAAAAATATTTGTATTGTACCGTTTCCATATTTCTTCAAATTCTAATTTTTCACATTGAATTATGAAATTAAAATAATTGGTGTAAAATGCACTACATTTTAGAATGCTTCAAAATAGCTTGGGTCGCCTTCTCGACAGAGTCCCTAACAGGATCAATATTCAAACGGGCATAAACCGCTGTGGACTGAGCACTTTTGTGCCCCAATGATTGACCTATCATAAAACTGTTGGCTCCTGTGATCGCTTGCCAACTTCCTAATGTTCTTCTTAGATCATGAATTCTTAAATCTTTAATTCCTGCTCGTTCCAATATTCTTTTCCAGCCAGATTTAGGTTCCACAAGATGTCCTGATTTCCCTGTTCCTTCAAAGACCCATTTTTTTTTACCATATTTTTCAGCACGGCATTTTAAAATATCAATGACTGTTCCAATCAAATGAACACGCAAGGAATCACCATTTTTAGTTTCAGGCACTAACCATTCCCGTCGGTCAAAATGCACATCTTCCCAACGCATAGCAAGAACGTTAGATTTTCTAGCTCCAGTAAAGAGAGAAATGTAGATATACTCACGAATGGCTTCATTTTCCTCCATATCCAAACTTTCGAAGAAACGAGGCAATTCATCTGGATGAAGAAACCTATCTCTTGATTTCTCCTTGAATTTCTTTATTCCTTGTGTTGGATTAGCTCCTTCCCAACCCCACTCTATCGCTTTATTGTAAATCACCTTGATCCTTTCAAGCAGACGATTAGCCTGATAAAGACCGCTTTCTTTTCTGATTTTTTCGTGAAGCAATTGAATTTCTTGCTTAGAAATATCAGACACCTTTCTTTTAAACCAATGTTTTAAAAATCTATTAACTTCTCTTTCATCGTATTTCCAAGACTTTTTATAAATTTTGCTGTATTTTTCCATGAACATTTCAAATATTTCGCCAAAAGTTATTTCAGCTCGTATTTTTTTCTTTTCTTCATTTCGGTTTTTGCCATTTATCATTTCTGCAATAACTCGTTGAGCTTCATTGCGAGCATTTTCAATACTCATTTCAGAGTATTTCCCCAAAGTCACTCTTACAGGCTTACCATTACACTTGCGGTAAACCTTAAAGGATTTACTGCCTTGCTCTGTTATCATCAGCTCCAGCCCTCTAACTTTAGTATCATAAAAGTAAAAGCGCTTTCCTGTTTCTGGCATAACTAGAGTATCCAAAGCTTTTTTTGTAAAATTAAAACTTTTCTCTTGTTGTTTCATCACTTTTTCCCTTCATGCAAACGCACATTACCAAGCTTGTCACATTAGTGTTTTGTTCTTCCAACACTCCCACTCGGGTATACCTCAGGTATACCCTGGGTATACTTTAGAGGTAGAATTCTGTATATTTTTGTTAGGAAACATTAGACCACAAATGGCTTGAGATCAAGATTTTATAAGGATTTATATAATTTTGTATAAGGAGAGATAGCTAAAAAACAAGTGGCTCATAACCTGAAGGTCGTTGGTTCAAATCCAGCCCCCGCAACCAATTCAGAAAACAATCATTTTATTTCACTTAATTTGTAGCACAGGCTCGTTTCAAGCGGTCATTAATTGCTTTGCCAATTCCTGTATTAGGAATTGCATACACTCCAATTGATAAAAAAGGGCCTCTATCCAACTCGTGCAAATAACGAAATAAATTGGAAGCGGCTTCGCTCAAGTTTCCGCTAACACTTAAATTAAGATCTGCGTCGCAGCAACTGCCAAACCCAAGCAAAGCCATTCCTGGTTGCTTTTGTGTCACATCCATTTTCAAAGGTTTTTGCGGAGCATAATGCCGACTTAGCATACCAGGCGCTTTAATTGTTGTGTCACTATTTGCATTGCTTACCGCTCCAAATAAAACGAGATCTGCTTCAGTAACCACACCTTGCCGCAGTATCATCATTTGATCGTGGGTAATATCGAGTATTGTTGATTCCAAACCAACAGCACAAATACCCCCATCAACCGCTGGAACATTTCTCCCCAAGCTATCCAGCACATGCTTGACTGTAGTAGTACTGAGCGTGTTGGAACGATTTGCGCTAGGTGCAGCTAATGGAAATGGCAAACTATTTAATATATCTAGTGCTATCGGATGATTAGGTCTTCTAACGGCCACTGTGCTTAATCCTGCAAGAGCTAGTAACGACAATGGGTGCTCTTTCTTTAATTCCAAAACAAAACTAATTGAAGCGCCACGTTTATTCCAAAATTCTTCCATCAACATTTTTGCAAACTTAGAAACACATGCCCATTCTTCAACCATTTCAATGGAAGGCACATGCATAATAAGTGGATTAAACTGTGGGCGACTTTTTAAAGAATAAATTTTGGCAACGGCGTTATCACAAGTAGCATTGGCGGCAAGCCCATAAACAGTCTCGGTTGGAATAGCCACAACCTGACTATCCATCAAATATTTTACTGCCGCTTCACAAGTTACAATAGGCATTTAAACGTATTCCCTTACACTAGGTTTTTATAGAACGTATTTTTGATTCTATCATGAAAAAACACCACCAACCTCAAGAATTAAAATATCAAAAATAGCACCAAAACTCTGCCATTGACTTAACAAACCAGAGTTAGGTATTGTTCATCTACTTGTAGAGTCAGAGGATTATATGCAACAACCCCATGTAGTAATTTTAGAAAGCAGACGTTTTCCTGATATTACTGAGCAATGGTACAATGTTGCTGTTGGCGCGCTAACACAACAAGGAATAACCTTTAGTCGTGTGACTGTTCCTCATAGCGCAGATCTTCCTATTGCATTGCGCATGCTTTTAGAGTCGGCTCATCATGCTGAAAATACAAACATTCGAATGCCAGATGGATACTTACTTCTTGGCTTAAATTACAAAGGCGATATGGCAGAAGAAAACCACCATTGCGTATGGGATGCTGTGCTTAACCTAGCAACCGATGCTGGGCAGCCATTTTCAAGCGTGTTAGTTTTTGAAAATGAAGGTAACGACTTAAATCACGCAGCTACTCGCTACGTTTCAAAAATTCAATTAGCAGTGCAATCTTTGGTAAATCTTATGATGCTTCGCCATCAGCTTCTTAACCCTCCGTTCGCAGCAGCAGCATAAACAGTGTTTGAAAAAAATCAAAAAATCTATGGTAGCGCACGTCACTTATCACGTGTTGCAGCTGTTCAAGCAGTTTATCAGATGGAGCAAAACCCTGATGATAGACAGGACGTCGTTCGTCAATTCCTACAAGCTCGCTTTAATGACGATGTAAAAGGCACGACCGAACCTGATCTTGAGTTTTTCTCAGACATTACAAATTTTTTAGCAAATGATTTATCTATTTTTGATCAACAAATTGCTGAGCACCTAACAGAACAATGGAAAATTGATAGGCTGCCATCTTTAAGTAGATCAGTACTTCGTTGCGCTCTTTATGAATTAACTCATGCACCTGCTGTACCTACACCAGTTATCATTAATGAATATCTTGAAGTTGCTAAGGGTTTCCTTGAAAAAAAAGATGTGTCATTTATTCATGGCGTCATTGACGCACTATCTGTAAAAATACGTAAATTTTAATCCCCCCTAATTTAAAACAATTTTGAAAATATTCTTGAGTTTTGGTGCCGATTTAGGCTAAGTAAAATCATTGACTAAAAAACTCACACAAGGTTATGCAAACGATTGAAAAATTAAGTTTTGAAGAAGCCTTGGGAGAGTTAGAGTCTTTGGTACGTCGTTTGGAAGAAGGAAAATGCCCTTTAGACGAAGCAATCAAAACTTTTGAGCGTGGAATTGGCTTGAAAAATCATTGCGATACAAAGCTTAAAAATGCACGTCTAAAGGTTGAGCAAATTCTTGAAAATTCTGACGGAACAGTATTTATGAAACCGTTCTTAAACGAAGAAGCAGCAATTTAGGCACGCACAAAAGTGCTTAAAAATATAAGCTCAAGATTTCTATCAACTTATTTTTCTGAGCAAACACGATGGGTTCACTGGATTCCAGTTGGATTAATTTTTGGTATTGGCACGTATTTCACTTTAAGTAACGAACCTGGTTTTTTCACCTATTTCTCCCTCTTCTTTTTAGAGATCATTGCAATACTATATACATACAAAAATCCTAACTTCAGGTTAATTGCCTATGTTGTTAGTGGATTTTGTGTTGGGTTTTTCATCATTGGTATGCAAGTGCATTTTAACGCAACACAAATGTTTAATGCCACTCAGGAAAACGCAGATATTATTGGGCGAATACAATCTATTGAAAATCATCCTTATAAAGATGATGGCACCTACAGGATTATATTAGATCAAATAAAAATTAATGATGAATCTTATTCTGCAAAACTTCGTCTGAACATTTCTGGAGAGCTCGCTCAAGAATTACAAATCCATGATCAGATTAATGTTATGGCTAGCATTTACCCTATTCCTATGCCAAGCAGTTTGCATGGATATTTTGCTCGGCGAGCTGCTTACCTTCAAGGCATTGGAGGAACGGCGCGCATGAACGATTTTTTAAGTCAGAAAAGCGCTGAAGCAAAGCCATTTGCACAGTACCGCCACGCCCTTACACAGAATTTACTGTCTCATTTAAAAGAGCCATATGGCGCCATAGCCTCTGCGTTAGTTACCGGAGATCGTAGCTATATTCCTCATAAATTGCGCCAAGCATTTGCAGATGCTGGTCTTGCTCATGTTTTGGCGATATCTGGCTTGCATTTAAGCTTAGTTGCGGGCCTTGTGTTTTTATTATTACGTCGATTAATGTGTTTGTGGCCTACTTTTTCCATGGCATTTTCGGTAAAAAAAGTTGCTGCTTGTTTGGCAGTTATTGCCAGCATGTTTTACATGGCCGTTGCTAATTTTGGCATTCCAGTGCAGAGATCATTTATTATGATAACTCTTACAATGTTAGCTGTGTGCCTTGATCGCACAGCTTTTTCCATGCGCAGTCTTGCATTAGCTGCCGTTGTCGTACTGCTGTTTTCTCCGGAAAGCTTATTGTCTGCAAGTTTTCAACTATCATTTGCTGCGGTGCTTGGGTTGTTAGCATTTTACGAATCAGCTTGGTCAACTTTGCAAGAAAAAGTCTTTCAAAGCTCAAGCAATTTTTTAGGCCTAAAAAAAATTTTGTGGGGAATTTTTGGAATTTTCATGACCACACTTATTGCTTCACTCGCCACAACGCCGTTTAGCATGGCATTTTTCCAACGATTTACCGCCCAAGCGATTTTGGGAAATTTGCTGGCCATTCCCTTGGTAGGATTTTTTGTTATGCCCTTAGGGCTTTTTAGCGTATTCTCGCTATCTTTTGGAGGCAGTGATATTCTTTTTTGGTTATGGGAAAAAAGCTTAACATTCCTGTGTTTAATTGCTAAAGAAACTGCTCTACTCCCTGGTGCTGCCATACAGGTTAAAGCTGTTCCAGCTTATGCCTTGATCACATTTAGCTTTGGCATGTTGTGGCTATGTTTATGGAAAAAATCATGGCGTTGGTTTGGTGTTATTCCCATATTTCTAGGAATTATATTATGGCGAACCTTTGAGCTTCCGATTGCTTATGTCAGTCAGCAAAACGATGTTATGGCCTACCAGCAAGGTGACACTGTGTACATTTCTGATACTAAAAGAAATGCTTTCACAGTTGATGTTTGGGCACAAGAGTGGGGAATTAGTCAACGGCAAGCTTGGGCACAAGAATATCATCATTTTCAAACACCCAACTTAGTGTTAATTACCTCACCTAAAAACGGCATAGAATATTTACACGAAATTATTGATGAAGGCGCTCAGATTGATGCTGTTATTACCTTTGGGTATGAGAGCACTTTAAAAAAGCATGGATTTCGTTTTGCAAAAGTAATTGATAGAAATATTATTCAATACGAAGGGGGAGTGGCCGTGTATAAAAACCCCTTGCGGTTTTGCTTTTTGAAAACCTACTTTGGCACAAGACCATGGTGTGTTTCTTTTTATGAAAAGAAGTAGCGCTAAAAATCTAATTCAGCATAGTGCGAAGCCGGTGCAATAGCCGGAACTCGATCTGTAAAAAACCCACGGTAGCTTGGTCGTGACTTAATACGCATAAACCAATTTTTAACCGATTCAAATTTTTCCCAGTTAATATCGCCAAAGTAATCAACCACCGAAATGTGCGCAGCTGCAGTAACATCAGCCAGAGTAAAATGATCGCCAGCAAGCCAGTTTCGCCTATCCACAAGCCAAGCTAAATACTCAAGGTGATTTGTCATAACAGTTTTAGTCTGACGAATAAGATTTGAATCTGGCCCAACGCTAGACTGCCCCATGCTTTTTGCAGCCATACGCTTAATAACTTTTTCCCACAAAATGACTAAACTTACTTCTTGAGCAAATCGTGTATCAAACCAAGCCATAAGCCTGCGAGTTTCTGCGCGAGCCAAAAGCTCTTCTGGGTATAGCTTGCGGTCTGGGTACGCTTCTTCCAAATATTCTACAATCGCTGTGCTGTCTGTTAGAACTGATCCGTTTAAATCAACTAACACTGGCACATGCCCCAAGGGATTGAGGTTTGTCAGCTCTGGTTTTTTTTCCCAAAAATTTTCAATTTCCTGAGAAAAATCCAATTTCTTCTCTGCAAGGCACAAACGCACCTTGCGAGAATATGGACATAATGGATAATAATGAAGTACACGCATTCTAAGGTTTTAGCTTAAAGCTTCATTAATTGTAAAGCTTGTTATTATTTTTTCCCTCCTTTTTCGCTTCGCATATCTTTTCCATGTTTATAATGATTTTGTTGAGACATCTTATTGCTAGTTTTTCCACGTTTATCTGAAAAACCCAAATTCGTTTTATTAGGAATTCGTGGAAATTTTAGAGAGGTACCGCTTGATTTTTTTGTTTCAGGCACTACTAGTGTATCTTCGAGAACAGCAATAGAGCTTGAGAGATCAAATAACAATTCACTTTGTGGCTTGCTACTCCTTGGGGTTTCGTCAGCAGAATAAGTAAATTTTTGTGATGAATCACTAGAGCTTTTTTGTACAAAAAGCGAAGCGAAAGAATAAGTTAATTCATTGTCATCTGGACTTTTAGAATATGGCGAAGAAAAAGATTCAAAACGAGCATTTGCAAGAGGGACGTAACCAGGAACATAATTTGTTTCTGCAAACATTGATAAATCTCTACTTAACGTTGATAAAGCTCCCTCTAAAAAAGAAAATGATATTAATGCGCTTAAAAAAACAACTTTCTTCAATTTCATATCCCACAAGTTAATTTATTTATAAATTCCAGCCTAATTTTAAAAATCATTCAATCCTCTTTGAAATTTTCTTTGACGATTTTTAAAAAACGAGTATTATCACCTAGCGCCCCTGTGGTGGAACTGGTAGACGCGGCAGACTCAAAATCTGTTGTCCTAGGACGTGGGAGTTCGAGTCTCCCCGGGGGCACCACCTTTTTAGGGCTTTATTAATTTATTTACGTTATCATTGGCTGAGTCAGTTTTTTGAGGATATATGCGCCGCAAAACTAATCGTATATTTCGGTATTTTTTTCCGACAGCAATAGCATGTGCGGCTTTAGCCTTTCTGACTGATGGCACATCAGAGAATGCGACACAAGAAACTGTTTCTAAAAAAGAAGCTTCTATTACCATTACTAATCAAACCCAAGCGAAAATGCTAAAAATGGTGTCGCATAATCCACAAACACAAGCCCGTCTTCTTGTTAATGCCAGTGAAGCAACACAATATGACGACAGAATTTCATTGAGCAATCCTGTTGGCATTTTTGAAAAGCCAGATGGTCCAGCATCACTAAAAGCAACTCAGGCTGCATATTATGAATCGAATCGCGAAGTACATTTTTTGAAAAAAGTTAGCTTTGATCACCACTCAGGACTTACTGCTACAACTGAACATGCTGTGCTTAATACAAAAACGCAGGATATCAGTGGTAATAGTGGCGTAGAAGCCTGCCACCAACAAAATAAAATCACAGCAAAATCTTATGAGATTCAGACTGGGAAAAATGTTATGTCCTTCAGTGGCAATGTCTGTTTAAGCGTCTCTAGAAAAAATTCTTAAACAATAATTGCATTCTTTCGTCACAATCCTTTTGGCATATTAGAGCAACATCAGCTATGGTGACGTGTAACAAATAATAATGAAAACAAATCCATGGAAAAATGCGGCTTTATTGCTATTTTAGGCGCTCCTAATGCGGGCAAATCTACTCTTGTAAATCAATTGGTTGGGCAAAAAGTCTCAATTGTTTCGCCAAAAGTTCAAACGACACGAAGCAGAATTATGGGTATTGCCCTTAAAGACAAATGCCAGCTCATATTAGTAGATACACCTGGTATTTTTGAAGCTAAAAAAAAGCTTGATATAGCTATGGTCAAAGAAGCTTTTGACGCCAGCACTGATTCTGATGCAAATATTTTGGTTATTGATGTTACAAAGCCCAACATGCCATTAGCCCAACAACTGTGCCAACAACACAAAAGAGGCCTGATCGTTTGTCTTAATAAAATTGATTTAATTGATAAAGATAAGCTTTTAAAAATGGCAAACTCGGTTAATTCTTTTGAAAACGT
>CAYUNR010000028.1:0-19140 GCA_964446295.1 uncultured Candidatus Finniella sp.
AGGACATTATTGAAGGTTCACCTATAATTTCTAACGAACTTCTGACCAGTGTTCAGTCACGGGTGACGTTTCATTGGACATTGTCTTGAAAATGCAAAAAGTTTTTTGGGAAAATCTCTTGAGCCTATAGTTGCTATATACCTTATCTTAAAAATTAAGGAGGCAGATCGATGACCCATTGGTACGTAAAAGACCTAAGCAAACTTACAAAAGTGTCGGTGCAAACGTTGCATTACTACGACAAACTCAATCTTTTGAAGCCTAGTTTGCGTTTGGATAATGGCTATCGTCTGTACTCTGAAGCGGATTTATTAAAACTTCAGCAGATTTTGGCATTGAAATTCTTTGGTTTTGAATTATCTCAAATCAAGGCTTTGCTTGCTAGTAGTGTTGACGTGGTTGAACATTTCACAGTGCAGTCACAATTTTTGCAAAAGAAGGCAGCAGCATTAATTGAGGCAAGCAATACGTTACAAAGCATAATATCTGATTGTGGTGTTGATAAATCTATTCCTTGGAAAACCGTTATTAAATCGATAGAGGTATATCAAATGACACAACAACTTGAACATTCTTGGGTTAAAGAAATTTTTACCCCTGAAGAATTAAAACAATACGCTACTTTTGAAAATGAGTGGAAAAATAATTCTACTTTGGAACACAAAACTGAATTCGAAAAGAACTGGACCAATTTAGTCGCCGAAATTAGCAACAATATTGGTAATAATCCAGGATCTGCAATTGGTATTGCCCTTGGTGAAAAGTGCATGCTGTTAATCAATGGGGTGTATGGCAGAAAATATGCCCATTTGCGAACTAAAAAGTTTGAAAAGGGTTTTGGTGAAGGAAAAGGTCTTGAAGAAGTAGGACTAACACCTGCAACTGTAGCGTGGCTAGACAAAGCAATAGATGCCTACTGGCATGATCGTATCTATCGCATTTTAAATAAAGTAGGATCAGAGTCTTCCGATACAATCTTAAAGCTTTGGACTGAAGTTCTTGATGATATGTACGGCGAAGATAATGCTCGTAAAACAGAAATTTATGGTATTGCTTTAGCTGATGAAAAAGTTAGTCAGGCTGCCAAAGATTGGCTAAAAACACTTTAAGGAAACAGCTGACCCCACCTGAAATGAAGGTGGGGTTGCTTGTAGCTAAACTACATCTCCCACGGATTAAGTATTTCCAATCCATGGATATTTTCAAAATCTTTTGTATTGCGTGTTACAAGTTTAAGGTTATGCACCAATGCAGAGGCTGCAATTAAAGTATCAACAGCCGGCAAATTTGTTGAAGCGCATATGTATCCCCACTTATCAGCAACACGTGCATCTACTGAGATTATTCTTCCTAAAAAACCATTCAAAAGATCAATTTCAAGCCATTGAATAATTTTTTGTTTTTTGGGCACATCAGCTAATTTTTCAGCGCCTTTTCTTATTTCTCCAAGGGTTAAAACACTTAGTGATATTTTGCTGATATCAATTCGTGACAGCCAATCAATAACTTTTACGTTGGGTGATTTTTTAATGGTTTCAGAAATGACATTTGTATCAAGTAGATACATCATAATTCAATATCTCGACTTAAAGATTTATCTCTCGTCAAATCAAGTTCAGCTTTGTACAAAGGTGATTTTCGAAAAAATGAAACAATATCATTATGCGGCTTTAAAAGCTCTTCAAATTTTTCAATGCTAATCATGACTGTTTCGCGAACGCCATGTCTTGAAATAATTTGTGGCTCTAGCTTTGCTTCATTCATAAGTTGTGTGAATTTTGCTTTTGCTTCTTGTAGTTGCCAAATATGCATCGCGTTTACCAAAAACTAGTCAGACTAGTCATAATAGTAACGCATTTTTAGAAAATTTCAAGTTTTATTTGCATTCTTTCCACATGGCCCGCACCATGGTACAAATAATCGCTGCTGCGGGTAGTGTCAGGACCCTTAATTAAGATAGCTTGTTTTCTATATACGAAAGCAACGAATCCCAAAAAAGTAATAAACGCTTCACTTGAATAAATGCATTGTTTAAATTATCTGCTAAAAAGGCAGGATCGTCAGGATATTCATGAGTTAATATATTGCGTAGTTTGCGCAAATCCATCCACCAAGTTGCACTAGGTAATAATTCTAGTTGCTCTAATTTATTAAGTTTATCGATAAAGCTTTTATTAGCAACTTGTTCACCGACACATTCCAGCAAATGCGTAAAAACCTTTTCTCCCAATGCATCTTGAAGCTTGGCAAAACGCGTTGTAAATAAATCAAAATAAGGTAAATCTTCGTCACTAATCTGTCCCACTAGTTGCTCACTAAAGGGATAAAATCGCTCAATTCTGCTGATAGCTAAATTTAATCTATCAACATGGATTTGACAGATTGCTTGCTCTTCCTTCAATAGCTCTCTAGAGTTCATAATAATTTAACACCTTCATTTTTCGCAATTTCATAAATCGGCAGATCAAAGTTACCTATTTTCATCACTACGTCAATCTTTTGTTCCCCAATCTCGATCTCTAAATTTGTTAGAAACTTTATCCTGGCTTTCCCAGCATCCTCAGCAGACATACTTGTTTCAATATAAAGATCAATATCTCCGCCGCGCTTGGTCAAATCTGTTCTAGACCCAAATAACCACACATGATCATTAGGTAAGAAACAGGAACGAAAGACTTTGCTTATAGTAAGTACCTGAGAATCAGTTAGGCGGATACCCTTCATGAGATTATTTGCATTCTTTCCACACGGCCCGCACAACGGTACTAATAATCGCTGCTGCGGGTAGTGCTAACACAATGCCGAAGAATCCAAACCAGGTGGCGCCGGCAAGTAAACTAAACAAAATCCAAACTGGGTGCACACCAATGCGGCCTCCCACAAAACGTGGGGTTAGAAAATTGCCTTCAATTGCTTGCACAATTAAAAATACTAGCCCAATGGAAATTAGGGGGTTCCACGTATCGTTACCGCTCAGGTGGATAAGTGTGCTCAAAAGAAAACCAATCAACGCGCCTATGTAGGGAATAAATGAAATGCACCCTGTAAATATGCCAACGAACACGGCATTTTTAAGGCCAACAATCAGAAGCCCAACTGAATACAGCACAGCCAAAATAAGGCAAACCAGCATTTGTCCTTTTGCATAGCTTGAAAGATTTTGGTCAATAACCTGACTGTAATGAATAATTTTAGCTGCACTTTTTTTAGGCAAAAGTGACCGTGTTATTTCAATAAAGCTTGGCCAATCTTTTAAAATGTAGAACATGACCACAGGTGTTAACACAACCATGGAAACAACGTTCGCCAAAGCCAGACCGTTGCTTAAAACGTTGATAATAAATTGCACCATCCAAGTCACTACGTTTCCGAATTGTCCGCTGATTTGGGTTTTGATTTGGGCAATATCTTCTGGCGGCAAGCGTTCCGCGGCAAAATCCAGCACAGGATTGATAAGACTATAGAAATGCTGCACTAGAGCTGGCATATTTTTTGACAGAAGAATGAATTCTTTTTGCAAAAAAGGAACGGCTACCATCATTAATGTGCCCAATAAAAATAGCACACCAAGAATCATGAGAAGGGCGCCGAACCCGCGGGGGATTTTTATTTTTGAAAGGGCAGTGACAGGGTGGTTCAGGATATATGCACCAATAATGCCAGTGATAAATGGCACTAAAATAGTTCCTAGGCTGTGCAGAGCAAAGCCTAATATTACAGCGCCTACAACGCCTAAAAGTGCCAAGTAGTTTTTCATGGGTTAGTCCTTTTTATAGGGAAATAATAAGAGTGGATCCTATGGTCAAGCCATCGGAAAACTGAAGCAGTATGCCCCCTTCTAGTTTCCCTCCGACTTGATCGGAGGGTCCAGTGAGTAATATCATCAAGCAGCCTGTTGTGCTGAGCTTTGTTTTATCTCTAGTGCATCATTCTTTTGGGTTAAAATCAACTGTTCACCACTTTTCAATGTGCCCTCTAGAATTTTCAAAGCCAATGGGTCTTGTACCGATTTTTGAATCACACGCTTTAAAGGGCGTGCTCCATAAACAGGATCATACCCCTGATTGGCTAACCATGCCGTGGCGGATGGTTCCCAGGTCAAAATCAATTGCCTATCTTCAAGGCGTTTCGCCAATTGTTTTAGTTGAATTTCAACAATTTTTTCCATGTCAGCTTTTTGCAGACGGTTGAAAATGAGGATTTCATCCAAACGGTTTAAAAACTCAGGGCGGAACGCTTCACGTACCGACAGCATTACTTGGTCGCGTACCTTAGGAACAATCACGCTTTCGTTTTCTGGTTGATGAATAAATGCATCTGACCCAAGGTTAGAGGTCAGAATGATAATTGAATTTTTAAAATCAACTTTTCTCCCCTGTGAATCAGTCAAATGACCATCGTCTAAAACTTGCAGCAAAATATTGAAAACATCACGGTGGGCTTTTTCAACTTCGTCAAACAAAATCACGGCATAAGGGCGACGACGAACTGCTTCGGTAAGCTCTCCGCCTTGTTCATAACCTATATATCCAGGAGGGGCGCCAATAAGCCGGGCAACGCTATGCTTTTCCATGTATTCCGACATATCAATTCGTACCAAGTTTGATTCATCATCAAACAAAAACTCAGCCAAGGCTTTGCATACTTCGGTTTTTCCTACGCCGGTTGGCCCTAAGAAAAGGAATGATCCCATAGGCCGGTTTGGATCTTGCAATCCCGCTCTGGAACGACGCACTGCATTACCAATTGCGTTGATTGCATCTTCCTGACCTATCACGCGTTTGTGAAGGTGTTCTTCAATTTTTAAAAGCTTGGACTTTTCGCTTTCTAACATTTTCTCAACGGGAATGCCTGTCCAGCGTGCCACTACTAAAGCAATATCTTCAGCGGTAATTTGTTCTTGCATTCCAACCTTATTATCAGTTGTTTGCAATGCATCAAGGTTGGCTTGCAACGTTGGTAAACGGCCATACATAATTTCGCTGGCTTTTCCTAAGTCACCACGTCGTTGAGCAATTTCAGCGTCGGACTTTAGTTTATCAATTTCTGCTTTTAATCGCCGATTTTCAGCAATGGATTTTTTATCATGCTGCCAAATTGCTGAAAGGGTACGTGACTTTTCTTCCAATTCAGAAAGTTCTTTTTCTAATTTTTCAAGGCGATCTTTTGAAGCTGCGTCTGTTTCTTTTTTTAAGGCTTCACGTTCAATTTTCAGCTGAATGATGCGTCTGTCTAATTCGTCAATGTCTTCAGGTTTAGAATCCACAATCATACGCAGGCGGCTAGCTGCTTCGTCCATTAGGTCAATGGCTTTATCTGGCAGGAAGCGGTCGCTAATATAACGATTTGAATAAGTGCAAGATGCCACAATTGCGCTATCGCTAATGCGAATGCCATGGTGCAATTCGTACTTTTCTTTTAAGCCGCGTAAAATTGAAATGCTATCTTCAACGCTAGGTTCTTCAACCATAACTGGCTGAAAACGCCTGGCTAATGCAGGGTCTTTTTCAATATGCAGACGGTATTCATCTAACGTAGTGGCGCCAATACAATGCAAATCCCCACGCGCCAAGGCTGGTTTTAGCATGTTGGATGCATCCATTGCACCATCGGTTTTGCCGGCACCTACTAAGGTATGCAATTCATCAATGAATAAAATCACATCACCTTCTGCTTTAGTGATTTCATTCAAAACTGCTTTGAGTCTTTCTTCAAAATCACCGCGGAATTTAGCACCAGCAAGTAAAGCGCCAAGGTCCAATGCCATTAACCTGGTGTTTTTCATAGACTCTGGCACATCACCATTGACTATACGCAACGCAAGCCCTTCTACGATGGCGGTCTTACCTACCCCTGGTTCACCAATCAGAACAGGGTTGTTTTTGGTGCGACGTGTTAGTACTTGAATAGTGCGACGTATTTCTTCGTCACGTCCTATAACAGGGTCTAACTTTCCTTTACGCGCAACTTCAGTTAAGTCTTTTGCATAGCGATCAAGTGATTCTAAATTTTCATCGGCTGTTTGGGTATCCATACTTTGGCCCTTTCGCATGTCGTTAACTATAGTGTTAAGTTTTGATGGTGAAATATTGTGCTTTTGAAAAAATTCTTTGGTTGGTGAGGTAACGCTTAAAGCAAGCATGACCATATCTACGCTGGTATATTTATCTTTAATTTTTTTTGCATTTTCTTGTGCTAGCTCAAGGGCTTGAGCAAGCTCAGATGACAAAAACATTTGGTCGGCTGCGCCCACAACCTTGGGATGACGTTGAATTTCCAAGGTGCAAGCTTCTTGAAAGCTTTTTAAATTTGCCCCGGCCTTTTCTAAAAGCCTAGAACCTAAGCTATTCGACGATTCTAGGAGTGCGTGCAGGACGTGCCACACGCTTAACTGCTGGTGCTGGTTCTTCTGTGCTTGCAGCTGGGCTGTCTGGAGCACTTGCTGCATCGATTGGGTAAACATTTCGGGATTCATTTTGGCCCTCCACGATTTCACGTTGTGTTTTTTCAGCTATTAATCGATCTTGCTGGCGTTCATTCAATATACGCTGATAATGATCAGCGTGTTGATAAAAGCCTTCCGCTGACACTCTATCACCAGATGTTATAGATTCGCGAGCAAAATTATTAAACTTATCAATAAATTGCCTAAGAAACTGTACGTTATGGCGACATCTTGAATCAATACGGCCAATTTCATTTGTGCCCGTATAGGGTTTCTCTTGTTGACCTGATGGTCTTGTTGGGCGCCCTTTAATACGGGGCTTACGCATATGATGCATTTTCATTGTTTCTTGAATACCACTGATAACGTTTGGAAAAATTTGTAATCGCTCTTATACTTTTAGATATGCGATTAACACTTACGCCTTTGCGTAATATACACATTAATGGTTCATTTCTTGATTGCCAAGCTTTTTTTTATACTTTTTAGCGTTTGTTGCCTAAATATTAACGCTGGGGCCCCATCTGCAAGCGTTTCCTGCGAGGATATAGGTAATGCAAGGTATTTGCAGTTAAATTACTCTGGCGATAGTGGCTTGGCAATTTTTTCTTTGCGTGGGAAATGGTACATGGTTTGGGATGTAGGCGCATCTGCACCAGATCTTCTTTTACCAAAATCAGCAGAATGTCCCGCGGGATTTCTTTCAATTGAACAAATCAAAAATGTAAAATCATCCAGACCATGTATTATTTTTTCTTTAGATATTTCTACAGAAATGATTCCTATGATAATGAAAACAGAAAAGGGTTGGGTGCTTAATGCTATTTCTGTTCATTTAATAAAAAATGACCCTAATCCTAATCAAGTTGCTTTTGATCATCAAGATCTTGGGCGTTTTCGTATTTTAAACACTGGCAACGCTTCCTCGGTAAAATTGGATATGCCAACAGGCGAGGAACTAAATATCATTCCAACAAATCAGCCAGATACGGGGCTTGATGCTTTAGAGTCAGATTATGTTGATGTGTATGAATCTGTACAAGGTGTTTGCCTATACTTTAAAAGTGACCAAATTATTCTAGAAAAACAAGGAAAAGACACCGCATACTATCCTGCTCGTAATCCGATGTTGCCCTCGCAAAAATGCTTAGAAGGACGTGGCACTTTAAAACCAGATTTAACTTTTATTCGTTCTGGGGATTTTACATCTGAATTTAGGTTCCTTCTTGCTGATAAAGCTCTTAGGAACAAAAAAAATAGATCATTACATTTGCTAAGGCAAGCATGGGTAGAACTTGCACTATGTGAGGGTGAAGAATCAAAACAAACAATTTTACTGCTGGGTAAGGAAGTCCCCAAATTTAAGCGCTCTCTATTTTATCAGCTAATCTTGGGGTATGCGCAGTTTTTATCACAAGATTATCAAGAAAGCCTAAAAACACTAGAGCAATTACCCAATGTATCAGAAATTGATTTTTGGCGTGATTTATCAAAAAGCCAGCTTGGCGAAAAAGTTGTTTTTGGTGAGGAATCTGTTTTTATCCTTCAAAATTATCCGCTGAATTTAAGAGATTATATTTTTGTAAAGCTAGTCCCATATTTGTTTGAAACACAGCAAATGAAGCTTGTGAAGCTTATTCAAGATTCGATCTCTCCTCAGTCTGAACTGGCAAAAGCTGTAATGGGTTTCTATCATGCAATGTATGTGTTTGCGTGTGAGGATAAGGACGAGGGGTGTAAATTGCTTGACTCAATCGCAAAAAATGCAACGAACTATTCTGTTCCGAATGAATTTCAAACGGAGGCTCGTCTAGAAACTTACCTTTATAAACACGGTGGCGCACCGATTGATGATATTATCAAAGAGCTTGATATGTTACGCATGCAGTCCCGTGGAAATGATATTGAAGTAAAAATCTGCCTAAAGCTTATTGAAAAGCTAGAAAAGAAAAATAACCTTGTAAAGATTATCGAAATTTTACAAGACCTGGTACAGCGGTTTAAGAAATTCGATGCAACTCTAGGGTTAAATCAACTTTTGAAAAATTATGTTGAAAAGTTCTTTATGCTGGAAAATGAAACCGTTTCACCAGTTAAAATTATTGGGTTGTTTCGTAAATATAAAGCAACTATTGAACATCATCCAAATTATGAAAAAATTGCCGAGCGTGTTGCATATCAGTATGAACGTCTAGATTTGCTAGACCAAGAAGCAGAGCTACTAACTGAATTATTTCAAAAAACCTTAAATAATGAGAAAAAAATTGAATGGCAGTTAAAGGTTGGTGGTCTTTATGTGCAAAATGCAAAACCCGAAGAAGCAATCGCTCTTTTGTCTAAAATATTCCATTCAATCGAAGGCGAGCAGCAAAAAAGAGCGGGAAGCATTTTAGCGCGCGCTGATTTCATGAGAAAGAATCACCTAGAAACTATTAAGTGGCTAAAGCACCATCCCACAAAAGAAAATAAAAGGGTTATTGCAGATGTATATATAGCCATGGAAGACTACGCTAATGTTGTTGATAGCCTGAAAGACTACTTATCATCTTTGAAAGAAAAAGAAGATGATGCTCTAAAAGAAACCGCGTTAGTGCAGTTGGCCGCTGCTTACTATATGCAAAAAGAATATGCTAATTTGGCAACCCTGCATGATACACACAAAGACTTTATGAAGGGGCGAAAAAGCTATAAGAATTTCGCAATGCTCTGCCGTTCACGAGCAGAAGATTTAAAAACATCTCAAGAAGTACGTGAGTATATTAACGATGCTGACGTGCTAAAGGAAATCTTTGACAAAGCAAAAGTTTCGGTAGGATAATTTTTGTGTTTAAGTTCCAACCCCAAACTCATTTAGTGGGGTTGGAGTATCTATTTACCATCCATCGCATTCATATTGACCAGGATTGCGTGGGAAAATTTTCTTACTTTTTATTCTTTCTGCATAAAACTCAAGAACTTGAGTCGATCTACATCTCTCTTGCAGTCTTGCGTAATAAAGTTCAAACGTTCCTTCAATACTAGTTGCAGCAGAAAGTTGAACAAGAGCTTGGCTGTCTTCTTGTGGGATTGCGTAATATAAAACAAGGCGTAAATCATTGTCTGTTATTTCTGTCGCTTTTGGCAAAGTCAATAATTTGCTGATAATTACTTCATGCCTTCTCATTACTGCATTAGCCAAGTACTGACCAGGTTATATGTTTTTAGCTGCTGGTTGCTCTAGTGCTAATAAACATATCTTTTCATTGAAATCACTTGCCCATGCCAATTATTAATAAAATGTTAACAAATTGCATTCTGAATTTTGTGCAAAAATCTGCACATTGGGCGCCTCTTAAAAAAAGAGGCGCGTCACTTTATTTCATAAAATGATATATTTAGCTTGCACTTATTAAATTAAATAATTTTTGTTTTGCATGTTTATAATACGTTATTGCGTTTGTTGCTTTTTGTTTGGAATCAATTCTTTGAAAGCCAACTAAATAATGATCACCTAATGTTTCTTTCATTATTTGAAAAGAGTTTACCAATTCTCTGGCCATTATAGCTCTTGTGCTATCGTCACTTGCACTTAAGGCATTTTCTGCTATTCGTATAAAATTGTGAACATGCATGACTCTTTGCATCACTCTAAAATGTGCGTCCTCTGTATTTATTTCACTTGATGCGGGCTCAACGTTGAAAGCGTGCATACTGTTTAGTAATATACTGCACACTATAGTTAGTTTTTTAAACATAAATCACCTTTTATATTCAATAAAATAGTTGTTCATATTTTAATGTGGTGATTAATATTTATATTTCAATAGTATAGATTTATTAATTTGTGAAATCTTGAATAAATCCAGCATTTGCGCCAATATGGCTCAAAATAAAAGGTATTTTAAAAATGTCGTATCAATATATTTATGTAATGAAATCTTTGTCTAAAAGCTACCCAGGTGGTAAGCAGGTGCTAAAAGATGTTTGGCTTTCATTTTTTCCTGGTGCCAAAATTGGTATCATTGGACCCAATGGTTCTGGTAAAACAACTCTTCTAAAAATTATGGCGCAGCTGGATAAAGACTATCAAGGTGAAGCCTGGGCAGCCGATGGTGTAAAAATTGGTTATTTACCGCAGGAACCTCAGCTTGATAATAATTTGGATGTTTTATCAAACATTAAAGAAGGTCTTGGTGAAGTAACTGAGCTGATGAAGGAATACGAAGAAATCAACATGAAATTTGCAGAACCAATGGATGACGATGCAATGAATACATTGTTAGCGCGCCAAGGTGAATTGCAAGATCGAATCGATACGCTAGATGCCTGGGACTTAGATCGTCAAATTGAAATCGCTATGGATGCTTTGCGTTGTCCACCAAGTGATGCCCGTGTTGATAAGCTCTCCGGTGGTGAAAAGCGTCGTATTGCATTGTGCAGATTGCTGCTTCAAAAGCCAGATTTGCTGCTTCTAGACGAGCCTACAAACCATTTAGATGCCGAAAGTGTCGCGTGGCTTGATCGCCACTTGCAGGAATACAAAGGCACCGTGGTGCTTATTACCCATGATCGCTATTTTCTTGATAACGTAGTGGGCTGGATTCTTGAACTTGACCGTGGACAAGGCATTCCTTATGAAGGCAACTATTCAAGTTGGCTTGAACAAAAGCAAAAACGATTATTAGTTGAGCAAAAACAAGAAACATCACGCCAAAAAGAACTTGAACGAGAATTAGAATGGATTCGCCAATCACCCAAAGCGCGCCAAGCTAAAAGCAAAGCACGTATTGCATCGTATGAAGAATTATTGGCACAGGATTATGACCGTGGTGCGGGTGATGGATCGATCAGCATTCCACCCGGACCACGTTTAGGTGATTTGGTTATTGAAGCAAATGCTCTTAGCAAAGGTTTTGGTGATAGATTATTAATTGAAAATTTGAATTTCAACTTACCAAAAGGCGGCATAGTCGGCGTTATTGGGCCAAACGGCGCTGGTAAAACTACTTTATTCCGTATGTTAACAGGGCAAGAAAAACCTGACCAAGGCGAAATGAGAATTGGTGACACAGTTGTAATGGGGTACGTAGATCAATCCCGTGACACGTTAGATGCAAACAAAAGCGTTTGGGAAGAAATTTCCAATGGCCATGACGAAGTTGAACTAGGCAAACGCAAAATGCCTAGCCGTGCTTATTGCGGCTTGTTCAATTTCAAAGGGGCTGATCAACAGAAAAAGGTTGGACAGCTTTCCGGTGGTGAACGCAACCGTGTGCACTTAGCAAAAATGCTAAAAAGCGGCGCGAACGTATTGTTACTAGACGAACCTACCAACGATTTAGACGTAGAAACTCTACGTTCCTTAGAAGAAGGTCTGCTTAGCTTCGCGGGTTGCGCGATTGTAATTACCCATGATCGTTTCTTCCTTGACCGAATTGCTACACACATTTTGGCTTTCGAAGGTGACAGCCAAGTGGTTTGGTTTGAAGGAAACTATCAGTCATATGAAGAAGATCGCCACCGTCGTTTAGGTACTGATGCTGATCAACCAACGCGCATAAAGTATAAGCCGTTGGCGCGGTAGAGAGATAGGTTTCAAAGATGGAAAAAAGTCTAAATAAAATTCTCAAAGGGTATGAATCTTTCAGAGATAAATACGCCCACGGTGATACATCTGTTATGCAATATCTTTCAAAGTACGGGCAAAAACCGGAAATGATGATTATTGCTTGTTGTGACTCGCGGGTTGATCCAGCGTTGATTTTGCAATGCGATCCGGGTGATTTATTTATTGTGCGTAACGTTGCAAACATTGTCCCACCTTATGAAAAGGACGAAATGCATCATGGTACCAGCGCAGCATTAGAATTTGGCGTAAGCTTTTTAAAAGTGAAGCATTTGGTTTTATTGGGGCATAGTCAATGTGGTGGCATTAAAGCGCTACTAAGCACTTGTGAATCTAGCCAAAATGACTTTATAACAAACTGGGTTTCGCTTATTAAAACTGAAGATTCTAGCACGCTTGATGCTGATGAATATGCAAAGCTGGCTTTAAAAAAATCTTATCAAAATTGCATGACTTTTCCTTGGATTAAAGAAAAAGTGTCGAAGAAAGAACTGATTGTTCATTTGTGGTTTTTTGACATAAAAATGGGGCAAATTTTTGCCCATTCTGATGCAAGTGACTCCTATGAACCGTTGGTTGTTAATACATGCCACCGTTGATGTGCAGGGTTGTGCCCGTTATATAACTTGCCTTGTCACTTAAAAGAAAAGCAACGCTATCTGCAATTTCTTCAGGTTTTGCTAAACGTTTGGCAGGAATTGTTTCAACTATTTGTGAAAGCACTGATTCATTTATTGCTGAAACCATGTCAGTTTCAGTGTACCCTGGTGCAATGGCATTCACTGTAATATTTTTATTAGCATTTTCTAAAGCTAGTGCTTTGACAAAACCTATTAGCCCCGACTTTGCAGCGCAATAGTTTGTTTGGCCAATTTGCCCTTTTAAAGCATTCACAGATGTTATATAAACTAATCTACCAAAGCTGCGCTCTCGCATGCCTTGAATTAACGGATGCGTAACTTGAAAGCATGATAAAAGGTTAGTTTGCAAAACATTTTGCCAACGCTCTAATGTCATTTTATGAAAAAAGCCATCATTGGTAATGCCAGCATTGTGCACTAAGCAATCAATGGGTCCATGGTTTTTAAGTATCTCTTGAATTTTTTGTTCCGTAATTTCAGGATTTGCTAAATCAAAGCTGTAAAAGGGAATATCGTATTTTTTTGAAAATGCCGCAGCTTGTTCGTGGTTTGCATTGTATGAACCAATGACATTATACCCTAGTTCTTTTAAGCATATGCAAATGGCAGCGCCTATGCCTCGATTGCCTCCGGTTACTAATACACTGCGCATATGGTAAACTTTTATTAAATTTTTATAATTCAGTATAAAGAAAATAGAATGAATCGCAAAGAATACTTGAAAAGGCCATAGGCAATGGTTAAAAAACTTGGCACTATAACAATAAAAAAAGTGCGAAAATTCTTGTTTTTTAGATTGCTGATATTATTTTTTATATCGTGCTCATGCTTGGGGGCTGCACAGCCTTTGTATTTGCGTGGTGATGATGCGACTTGGAATCAAAAAACCTATGACCTGTGGGTTAAAGGGCATGTTTCAGTGGTGCAGCATTTAGATGATGGCACTCAAAGGCGTTTAAACTGCGATGCGCTGCACTACAATCGGTTAACTGATAAAATTACAGCGTATGGTGCTGTTGAATTAACCGAACCTAATGGCGACGTGTTAACTGCTGATCACTTAGAATTAGATTCTCATTTTAATACAGGTTTTCTAGAAGGCATGCATGTCTTTACGCAAGATGCCGCGCGCCTTAATGCAAAATCTGCAACCAGAAAAGAAGGCAATTCCACCGTTTTTTTAGATGCAGATTATTCCCCCTGTAAGCAATGCACAGATGGTTCCGTAACTTGGAAGCTTGAAGCAGAAAGTGTTGAACATGACCAAGCTGAAAAACTTATAAAATATCGTCAAGTTTTTCTTGTGTTTAAAGGCGTGAAGATTTTTTACATGCCCTATTTTTCCCACCCCGATCCATCGGTTAAACAAAAAGATGGCTTGCTGTCACCAGCATTTGGTATGAGCAAAGACCTTGGTTTTTCAATGACATTACCTTATTTGTTTACGGCAAAAGATCAGGATCTAACGATCACGCCTATGATTATGGCGAAACAAAATCCTTTGCTGGCAACGGAATACCGTCGACGTTTTAGAGATGGCGAGCTGTCACTTGGTGGTAGCTACACACGAATGCGTCACAATGAGAAAAAAAAGAATGCCTACACAACTATTCCAAAAAAGAGCCGATGGAATGTGTCAGGAGCAATGCTTTGGCACATGACAGAACGCAATCGTTTGACAGTGGATTTAAACCGAGCAAGCGATACAACATATTTGTCTAGATATAGGTTAAACAAACAATCCAGCACATTTAGTCGCTCTAAAAACTTAACATCCATCGTTAATTTTGAGCATTTTGGTAATAGTGGTTATGGAACGGTAAAAACTCAAGCATTTCAGACAGATACGCCAAAAACAACACCGGTTGTTTTACCTCATGCTCGCTATCGCTATCAAACAGAACAATTTTCTAACGGCAGTCATTTAGTTTGGGATTCAAGCTTCTTAAGCATTTTAAGAAAACGCCCCATTCTTACGCAAACAGGAAAGCAAACCTACCGTGCATCAAGTGGTGTGACATGGAACTTGCCTTACACCACATCAAATGGTCATCTTTTTAAAACCTCTCTTTCAACTCGTGGCGATGCGTACATGTCGCAGCATTATAACCCTGATCAACCTGTAGTTGAAAAGCAGCATAAGTACGATAATCACGTTGAAAGCAGGTTGTTTCCACAGGCGTCAGTTGATTGGAGATATCCACTATTATCAACCTATGAACGAATCGATTGGATTTTAGAACCTCGAGGGTTAGTAGCATTAGCGCCGCAAAATTTAAATCGTAAGCGTTTGCCGAATGAAGACTCAAGAGTATTTACCCTTGATGACACATCTATTTTTCTGCCAAATCGCTTTGATGGTATCGATTTAGTTGATGCAGGTCAGCGTGGGGTTTTAGGTGTAGATAATCACATGCGTTGGGGGCAACAGCAGCGTGCTTCTATTTTTATGGGGCAAAGCTACCGTTTTGATCACAAAGCCGTTGTTGGCAAGAATCAGGGGGAAGGACGCCTTGCGTCAGATTACATTTCAAGAGTGCTCTATCAACCTAATGAATGGTGGGTTATTTTCATGCGTGGCGCGTTTATGCGAAACAACATGAAACCTCGATATAATGAATGGGGATCTAGCTTTGGTAAGCCTATGCTTAAATTAGACGCATCATATGTGCATGCAAAGCGTGGTTTGAATGATTCAACGTCAATGATTTCTCAAGTCAACTGGCAGCTAAGCTCTGAAATCAATGAAAATTGGAAAGTTTCTGTTGCGCAGATTCGCAACCTAAAACGTTTTCAAAAGGGTGTGTTGGCTACGTTTGCAGGACTAACCTATCAAGATGATTGTTTTGAAACGAAATTTAGCGTGTTTAGAAGCCATTATCGAGACCGTGACTTAAAGCCAGACATGGGATTCTTTTTACAATTTAGCTTAAAGAACTTAGGAAGCTTCACGCCATCTTCTGCGCCTACGTATCCGGGGTCTTTGTTAACGAATTTACGATAGTAAGTTAACTACACCAAGCCATCAACTGGTGGTATACATGAGTGTTGATTGATTTTTTGCCTAAGCTAACGGTGGCGTGAATACCTAGAGAATCTTTTGAAAACTCAAGAACCACTTCGCAGGCGCCTATTGGTAATGCTTGAATTTCATCAAGCAATCCCTTAATTGGCTTGTCTCTTGCTACCTTCAAGCTAATGCTGGTGAAGGGCTGCATATCGTTTAAATTATAAATTTTGTTGGCAGTTAAGCGCAGCTGTTCGTTGTCTTTTTTAACAGCAACTTCAACAGCTAATAAATTTCCAACTTTTAACAAATCAACAGATTGACTGTAAATCTCACTAAATAACGTAACCTCATAAGTGCCTTCTTGGTCTGATAAACTTAGAAAGGCATATTTTTGTCCTTTTTTGCCAGTGCGCACCGTTGTAGTGAGTAATACACCGGCCACGCGAATGTTGCCTGCAGAAACAGTTGCGAACATTGAAGATGGGGTTAATTGAAGCTGCTCAATTTGTTGCTTGTAAGCATTCAAAGGGTGGTCGGATAGGTAAAACCCTAAGGAATCAAATTCTTTTTGTAGCGATGTTAATCCATCCCATTTTGGAACATCTGGAAGTTTGAAGGTGATTACATTATCTGTCGCCCCTCCAAATAAACTACGCTGAGCACTTTTCGCTGCATTTGCTTTTTTGGAAGCAATGTAGCTTATGTGTTCAATAGCTTCAAACAGAGCGCGTCGGTTAGGCTCTAAGCAATCAAACGCGCCAGAACCAATTAAATTTTCTAGCAGCCTTTTGCTAAGGTGTTTGGAATCAACGCGCTCAATAAAATTAGTCATGGTTGAAAATGGTTCTTGTCCACGTACTTGTGCAATAGCATCAATCACTTGCCCCCCAACGTTTTTTAAGGCTCCTAAGCCAAAGCGAACAGCATTACCTTCAGCTGTGAAATTTGCAAAAGAATGATTAATATCAGGGGGTAGTAACGTTGTCCCTATACGTAACATGTCTTGTTTGTAGGCGTTTATTTTATCGGTATTGTGCATATCTGCTGTCATTGATGCAGCAAAAAAAGCAATTGGATAGTTTGCCTTTAGATAAGCGGTTTGATAAGCAAGAAGTGCGTAAGGAGCCGAATGTGATTTGTTAAATCCATACCCTGCGAACTTTGCCATTTGGTCAAATAATTGAGATGCAGTTTGAGGCTTCACTCCTTTTGCAATGGCGCCAGTTACAAATTTTTCGCGTTGGTCATCCATTTCGCTTTTAATTTTTTTACCCATAGCACGACGCAGCATATCCGCAGCACCCAGGGTGTACCCACCAATGACTTGAGCAATTTGCATAACCTGTTCTTGATAGACCATTACTCCATAAGTTGGCGCTAAAATTGGTTCAAGTTCAGGCGTTAAAAATGTAACAAGCTCTTGACCATGTTTGCATGCTAAGTACCTGGGTATGTCGTCCATCGGTCCTGGTCTGTACAAAGCAACCAAGGCAATTAAATCTTCAAAGCGGTCAGGTCGTAATTTACGTAACACATCTCGCATACCAGCGCTTTCTAGCTGGAACACACCTACAACGTTAACGTTGCATAGTAATTCAAAAGTTTTTGGATCATCTAGAGGAATAGATTGAATCACAAAATTAGGAAGTTGATGTTCAGCAGTTTCACGCACAATTTTGCAGGCATGTTCAATAATGCTAAGGGTTTTAAGGCCTAAGAAGTCGAATTTTACCAACCCTGCTAATTCAACATATTTCATGTTAAATTGCGTTGCTGGCAAGCTTGAGCTTTCATCTTTAAATAACGGAACTAAGGAAGTAAGTGGACGATCACCAATTACAACACCCGCAGCGTGAGTTGAAGCATGACGATACAAACCTTCAAGTTTTTTGCCAATTTCAACCATTTTTGCGATTGCATCATCATCGTCGCAAGCCTGATTAATTGCTGGTTCTATTTCTATGGCTTGCTCTAGTGTTACAGGGCTAGCAGGATTGTTAGGTATCAATTTACAAATACGATCAACCACAGGGTAGGGGATTTGCAAAACGCGTCCCACGTCGCGCAATACTGCGCGTGCCTGCAATTTACCAAAGGTAATAATGTGGGCAACTCGGTCACTGCCGTATTTTTGCTGAACATAAACTAGAACTTCGTCTCTTCTGTCCTGACAAAAGTCCACGTCAAAGTCAGGCATTGAAACACGTTCAGGGTTTAAAAAACGTTCAAAAATCAGCGTGAACCGAATAGGGTCCATATCAGTAATAGTTAGTGACCATGCCACTAGTGAACCTGCTCCAGAACCACGACCAGGCCCCACTGGAATTCCCTGTCCTTTTGCCCATTTTATAAAATCAGCAACGATCAAAAAGTATCCGCAGAATCCCATGTGCTTGATGATGCCAATTTCATAGTTTAAGCGTTCTTGGTATTGGTTACGGATTTCTTCATGTTCGTCTTTTGCAAATCTCAAAAAAACTTCTTCTTGCAAGCGCTTTTCTAAACCTTCTTGTGCTTGAAAAACAAGCTCTTCTTCTTCACTTCGCCCATTCTCACTATCAAAATGTGGAAGAATTGGGTTGTGAAGGGTAGGCATGAACCGACAACGTTTTGCAATATTGACTGTGTTTTGAATTGCTTCAGGCAAGTCTTTAAACAGCTCCTGCATTTCTGCTGAACTTTTAAAATAATGGTGAGGTGTGACTCTGCGTCGATCTTCTTGCGCAACGTAAGTGCTGCTTGCAATGCATAGCAAAGCATCGTGGGCTTCAAAGTAGCTGAAATCGGGAAAATAAACATTGTTTGTGGCAACAAGCGGCAAGTTGTGCGTGTAAGCTTTTTCAATAAAAATTTCTTCAAGTTCTTGTTCTGCAGCTGTTCCGTGACGTTGAATTTCTACATAAAGACAGTCAGGGAAATATGCTTTAAGTTTATTTAAAAAATCATCAGATTCATTGATGTCTTCATTTTCTTCTTGGTTCACGCTTAGTTGTTTTGCTAATAGCTGTCCCCAAACACCGTCTATACCTCCAGTTAAAGCGATTAAGCCTTGAGATCTGCCTTCCAAATATTCAAAAGGAATATAAGGTTTCTCATGTTCACAAGGGGATCCGAGGTATAAATAGCTAACAATGTTTAATAAATTTGTGTATCCAATTTCAGATGCCACAAGCAAGACTAAAGAACCAATTGTGTTAGAAAACTGAACGCTAAGTTCACAACCAATGATTGGTTGAATGCCCGAGCTAGCGCATAACATTGCGCTTTCTAATGCACCAAAAAGATTATTGGTGTCTGTAATCGCAATAGCAGGTTGATCAAATTGCTCACAAAGTTGTGGCAATGACTTAACCTTAATGGCCCCTTCTGCTAGAGAATAGGCGCTATGGACACGAAGATGAACAAATCCAACCATGAACAATTAATAAAAAACTGTATC
>CAYUNR010000029.1:0-18061 GCA_964446295.1 uncultured Candidatus Finniella sp.
TGGTTGTTGTGGAAAACTGAGGATACAAGGGTAACAACACAACCACAGATGGGTTAAGGGCATTTACAACCTCAAGCGCATTGGTGGTTCGGGGCCTCCAATAACGCATTGCAGGAACAACCACAACATCAAAATCTCCATCCAGCGCTGCCCTTAAGCACTTTACCTGAACAAGTGTGTTTTCTAAAATGGGTGATTTTCCCCCGATTAAAGAATAAATCCCCCTGGCTTTTTTGTTACGAGAAAAAGAAATCCACCTTGCTAACAGATAACGAATGGGGTTTGGTATATTCAAAATAGCTTTGTCGTAAAACAAGTTAAACAAAAAAGGTCGAACTGCATTAAGAGAATCCGGCCCCCCAAGATTCATCAAAACAACCACAATTTTCTGTTTCATCAACAACTCCGCACCAAAGAAATAAATTCCTCAACATGTGATATTGGGGTTTCAGGAAGAATTCCGTGACCTAGGTTAACAATAAAAGGCCTGTCTTTTGAGAATTCTAAAATATTTAAAACATCATGCTTGAAATTTCCATCCAGAAGTTTTTGTGGGTCCAGGTTTCCCTGCAAGCAAGTTGTTGTATCTTTTAGGGTGAAAAGGTTTGTGTCCTGGCTTACACCAAAACTAACATTTAAATGCTCTAGATTTTTTATAGCCTCTCGAGCAATCCCCTTGCCGTAATAAATAACGTTTGCCTCAGGTGCCTCTTTTTGGATTCGGTGAATGATTTTTTCGGCGGGTTCAAACAACCACCCCTGTTGAAGCTCAACTGGAACAGCTGACGCCCACGATTCAAAAAGTTGCACAACGTTTGCTCCAGACTTTAATTGACGAACCGCATGATCTGAAATAACCGTGGTGAGTTTGTCCATGAGCCTATTAAAAAGAGGCCAAGTTTTGGCAAGCGCAACCAACCCCTCAAAGCTATTGGTCTTACCCTCGCCTATCATGTACGAAGCGATTGTCCATGGGCACCCAACAAACCCAATCAGTGCTTTTTGTGAGTCCAGCTCTCGTCTAACGTTATTTATTGATTCATAGATAAGGTGAACATCATCACTCATAGAGGCATCTAGAATTTTCTCCCAGTTAGGATGCTCAAGAATGGGGCCAACCCCTTCTTTAAAGTGAACCTCCTGACCTAAAAAATGCGGGATAACAAGAATATCACTAAAAATAATTGCAGCATCAAAACCAAAGCGAGCAATTGGCTGAAGGGTTGCTTCCATTACCATTTCTTGGTTGAGGCAAAACCCCATAAAGTCGGAGGACTTTTTCCTCAAAGCTCTATATTCTGGCAAATATCGACCTGCTTGCCGCATTATCCAAATGGGTTTTTGGGTTTCAATATGACCGCTTAGCGCCTGAACAATTTTCATACTAATAATAATATATATATTTAAGAGTTTTAGTATTGGTAGTAGTGCTTGTGCAAAAGCCTAATTCCAAAGTTTTCCCCATCTTATCCACAAGATTTTCTATTTGTATAGTCTGTATAAGCTATATAGTGGGCGGAAGTCTAAAATTCTTTCCAATCTGGGGATATTTTTCATTTGTGTGTTTACAACTGGTGTATAAGTTGCTGAATTTCATGAGTAACGGGTTGTTTGTGCACAGGGGGTGTTTTTACTCAATGTTTAGGTTGGTCTTATGTGCTTTTTTCCACAATCTTGTGCACATGTATTATTGCAATAATTAATAAGGCTACGATAAAGGGTTTGTGGTAAATGGGTTGGAAGATACGCATCAATAAAACCAATTTTATTAAGTTCTAATTGCTGAAGTATTCTTCCGTAGCTATCAATAACTGCACTAATACCATTGTTAGCAACACGTATCAGGGGGAGACCTTCCTCTATAGCCCTTACCTGTACAATCTTAAGGTGCTGATAGGGGCCGCTAGTTGTTCCATACCAAGCATCATTCGTAATGTTCAATAGCCACTGGGGACGGTCTGTGGGGTCAATAACAGCTCCACTAAAAATAGCTTCGTAACATATAAGGGGGCTAAATGTAGGAAGGCCAGGCACATGAATTGTACGGGGGCCAGTACCGGGGGAGTAATCAAGTGTTCCATTAGTCAGTTTAGGAAACGGATTTAATGCACGCAGAGGAACATACTCACCAAATGGTACCAAGTGAAATTTATCAAAGGTGGCATGAATTAGCCCCTTATTATCAATAACCTGAAGGCAACTGAAAGCTTTTTCTGGATTATGCATTCTTCTTGGTGCGCCTGTAATCAGGTAACCTTGATTAATAAAGCTACCTAGATGAGCCGAAAAATCAACATGGGCATTAAGTGGAATAGTTATAGCGGCCTCTGGCCAAATGGCTACATCAATTGGTTTTTCACCATCTGCTTTAGATAGTGTTTCTAAAATCGATAAATTCTTTTCAAAAAATTCTGGGTGCCATTTTTTACGTTGGTCAACCGATGGTTGAACTAATCGTAAGCAGATTTCAGTATTTAATTGCGGTGATTTTAAACGCTGATTTCCTTCAATCCAAAAACAGAACAGGGCGCCAAAAATAGCTATTCCAAGCCATTTTTGTTTTGTGTACAAAGCAACAGCAGCTGCGGTTGTTAAAAATGATAATCCAAAAATTCCAAAAAATCGGGTGCTTTGCAAAAGTGGTAAATCCCACACATAGCCGTTTAAATTCCAAGGGAAACCCGTGAATAAAAAGCTTCTAGCGACTTCACTTAAGCACCAGCCAAGAAAAAACACCCATGCAAAAGCAATTGCGTTTTCTTTGAAAAAATAGCTAGGCAAAATAAATATGGTTGGAAATATACCAATAATAATTGGCATGCAAATTAACCCAATAGGCATAGTCTCTGGAATGCCATATACATTAAATGCCCAAGCCACCCAATAAAGCTGAGTTAAAAAGAAAAAGAAAAAAAAGATAAACGTTCGTTTGAAAAAGTTGTAAAAACAAGTTTGTGTTTGAATATGTGAAAGCAACACATAAATGGACAAAAATAAAGCAATAGGCTGGTTGAAAGGCGAGAACGCAAGTCCGCCAATAATGGAAAAAAGTATTAAGTTTTTTAAACTAATTAAAGAGTATTTTAGTGTTTTATTCATCTTCTAATGATACTATCAAAAAATGTATTCCCCAAAAAAGGAATTTTAAAATGCAAAAGATGTTATATGTTATCTCTTTTATTTGTTTGTGTATATTCCCCGCTAGAGGGGCAGACACATGTGAATCTTCAAAAAATGGTGAAAAAGAAGCTTCCGCTTTTATTAGGAAGTTGGTTGACGAATCTCTTGAAATAGTGAACAAAGGCAATGCTTCTGATGACCTAAAGCGTCAGCAATTAAGTGAATGCATAAACAAATATTTAGACATTGATCGCATTACAAAATCTGTTTTTGCACCCTTTGGCTATAAAGACTTAAAGGATGAGGAAAAACAAAAAGTAAGGGATTACTTGAAAAAATATTTGCTAACTTTTTATGCTGGGGAAGGAAAATTATCAGCAATGGTTAATGCAAAACTTTCCGGTCATTTGGTTGCTGAAAAAAAAGACAATGATTTTGCTGTTGTATCTCAATTTGAAAAAAATTCATCTCCTGCTATTAAAATTGTTTGGATAACAAATGGTCAGAAAGTTTTTTACGTTGAAATAGAAGGTATCAATCAAATTATAACTCTTCGCTCAGAAATGAAAAGCAAGGTTGGATCAGGCACACTAATGGACTATATTAATAACCAATAATCTGAAGAAATTCATACATGAAAAAAGATGTGTTTGGCGAGGTAATAGCGCCCGTAAAAAAAGAACCAATAAAAGACAAACCAAAATCTTCTTTTCCTGACCTTTCTTTGATTAAGGGACTTCATAAACAAGAAGCAACCTCTGAATCAGTTTTTTGGCATAGAATTTTATTAAACAAATCTATTCGCCAACAAAAGCCAGTACAGTTTTTGAAAATTCTATCAAATGAAATAGCCCTTAAAAAGGGTAGCAAAGATTCTTATCTAGCAATTTTAGATAGCTTTAAGCAAGAAATCTAAACTACCTGACAAATCCTTGTTGTTTCTATATCACCCTTAACCTGTCGTTGGGGAGAAGAAGATTCTTGCCAATAAACCTGATCAATAGATGAGCAATTACTACAAACAAGTTGCCATTTATCAAAATGATTGTGGCAAGAGTTACATTGCCATTCATAATCGGATGAAATTTGGGCAGCTTTATGTAGCCATTCGCGTGCTAAATCAAATTGAGTTGGATGCTGAAGCTCCATTAGCTCTGCCATAAGATTACATCCAGTTCGTGTGTAACCATGGGATAATAAATTATCCAAGTGCTCTTTAGCTTGGCCCCATAATTGGGCTTTAATAGCGCTAGAAGCTAAACAAAATTGGCTTTCGGGATGGCTTTCTTGAGATGCTACAAGTTTTTCCATTGCTCTATATCGATCGATAGCTTCCATTTCATGAAAAACTGAATCCCATAACAAGCCAAGGGTACGATGAGGATGCTGCTTAAAAGCATCAATCAGTAATTTTTGTGCTTTTGAAAATGATTGATGGTGAATGTAGTATTCTACTAGCTGTTTTACATTCTCAGTCCAATCAGGAGCCAAATCAAAAATCTTTAAATGTAATTTTTCTTTTTCGCTGCTGGTTAAAGAGTTTTTATTTTGTAAATGCAACCAGTTTAGCATTGCCTGATGACGAGACCACTGAGCTTTAGATACATACTTCGTAAGTTTATTTTTTTCTGCTTTCGGAAAAATTCCTTTTTGTGCTAGGTGGACAGTATTTAAAAGGTATTCGCCCTGTAGCCATGGAGAGTCTGGCCTAATTGAAAGAGCCTTATTGATGTATTCTTGGGCAAGCTTATTATCTTCTTTATCTTTAGCTTGCAAAATTAGCCCGCGGAGTCCAAGAAAGCTTGTTCGCCTATCTTTTTGCATAGACATATACTGCCGAGTGGCAGTCTCCGCATCTCCAGTCATGTATGAGGCTTGTGCAGCAATAAATTGAGTAAGTGGATTGTCTGGTAAAAGCTCACAAGCTACTGCAATAACTTCTTTTGCTTCTTGATTTTGCCCTGCTGCAATTGCGCTAAGTCCATCAATTAAAAGATTATTCCCTCTTTGGGTGCGCTTTTTTTGAAGGTAGATTAAATAGTTTTGAGGGAGATTCCATAGCCATTTCCAAAAATTATAAAGCGAAGCGATAATGGCAAAAACAATAACTAGGCAAGCTAAAAACAACCCAATTGGTAATGAAACAGAATAATCAAACCAATTGAATTTTACTTCACCAGGATAGCTAGCAATTAAAATGCATATAACGCAAAGCACACTAAGAGCGATGAGAAAGCGTAATCCTTTGATAAGTGCCATTAAGGGATATTCTCCTGTGTTGTTTTGATTGGCGCTATTTTATTCTCTAGAGGTGGCTGCTGAACCCAATTCTGCACCTTTTCGGCAAATGAAGAATAATCTTCTTCAAGTGATAAGCGTTCAGCTACATGTTTTGTCCACAATTCTACTGATTGGTTCTTTATGGATTTTGCTTGAGAGTAGGCCAACTTTAAGTCTTGCCCATCAAGAGCATTTACAATTAATTGAAGGGGATCTTCGTTATTTTGATCTGCTTTTTCTATTTTAATATTACCTTGGAAAAACGAAGCAATCATTTCTATCAATTTAGGAAGGTTGCTTTTTATTTTTGGCGGAGTGTAGTTTTTTTTAATATCATCAAAAGCTTTTTTGAGTTGTTGATGATTTAGCGGAAGACGGACGGAAAATTGTTTCAATGTTTTATACCCAGAAAATGATGAGCATTCTTGAGGCATACTTGTAAGCAACCCAGAAAATGGTTCATTTAGTCTGATTTTTTCGCCAATACGATCAAGAGTATCAAGAGTGGTTTTTTTGAACAGATTTACTGATGGTGAGGCACCCTGTTGCACAGTTGCTGTCAATAATATTGAGGCTTTAATAAATTTTGCGTGTTGAATTTGCAAGGCTACAAATCGCTGATTTAGCTCATTAAAACGATGCTCAATATTTTTTATATGAGAAACAAGCTGTTTATTAGTATCAGCATTATTTTTTTTATCAAAAGTTGTGACCGTTTGTTTAAATGGTAAAATTAAACAAATGATTAAAGCAGGGAGCTGGGCCAAAAGTAAAATAGGCCAATACGCCCGAAGCGCTCGTTTATTTTTAAGAAGTAATTTAAGGGCACTGCTTTTTACAGACCCGACTAAAACTGTTTTTTTAGTTTGTTGCGACATCAACATGAACCTGATCGACTTGTAAATTAGCTGGAATTTTAGCTGCACTCTTGAAGGTTAGCTGTTCTCCTGGCTGTAGTAAATCCTGCTTCCATTTGTAAGGCCAAACGCGAATTTCACACAGTCCTTGTTCATTAGCAGATTGTCCCTCTTGGCATGTGCCCCAAGCGGTAATCTGGACGTTATTTAATGGTACGGTTAGCAGTCCTGAGTTTTTAACATTTCCAACAACAATAATTCTTTGGTGCTCTTCATCTAAAGGTTTAACATCAAATTGGATATTTTCAACACTAACTTCTTCTGGTGCAATAGGGGACGACGTATTATCTGCTGTGGAAAAAAATGATAATGCCGGGTTATAATGCATCGCTACTAGTGCCAAACTAACTGTCCCGGCTAAAATGATTAAGCTCCACAGAGTAATTCGAATAAATATTTTCCATTTTTTTGGCTTTATAATTTCTTTTTGAGCCGCTTGCTGCTGAGAATATGTGTAAGCATCAGTCCTCGCTTGTGATATATCTGATTCCTGTGCGGGTCTATAAGCATAACCAGTCGATTGCCTTTGATACAATAAAGATAGGTCTGTTAGATTTCTAAAGGGTTGTTCTGGAACAGCAAACTTATATTCTGCTTGATTCTTGTTTACCGACTCCTTTTTTAGTTCCCACCACTGTTCATGACAATTAGAACAAGCTAACTGAACACCTTGACCACTGTTATCAGGTAGATGAGTGTAATTCAATCGACTAACATCAAGTCGATACTGCTTGCGACATCTAGGGCAAGAAACGATCATAATTATTCATTTTTGTTGTATTGGTGTTATTCTAATCGTTTTTGCTGAGAGCTGCTACTTTAATTTCATCAGTTGTTCTTGCCAAACACTAGGCCAATTACTATCGTGGTCAAATCCTTCAACAGTCACAATAGTCACTTTGTCTGTATCAATCTGTAATTTGTACTGCCTGCCTAAATCGATGGTTGTATTTTCATCGATTGTACCAAGAAAGTGCACCTGCGGGATGCGTCCAAGGATAGCTTTATTTTTTAAGGGGTCAAGAGATTCAAAAAGAGGTCCTGCGTTATGATAGCTTGTCCAGCTTTTATGATCTAAATTTCCAGCAAAAGAAGTAATTTGTTCTATGTTCTCTAAATGTGGCGCTAACAATAATGCGACTGATGCTCCGCCAGAATATGCAACAATTTCGATTGTTTTAAAATGAAACTGTTTCTGACAATTTCTTATGACTTCCAGAATTGATTGCATTACTTCGGGCGCATAACGTGCAGTTGTCCAGTACCTAGAATCAGAGCGTTTACCTTTTATATAGTGGAAAGGTCTGTTAATCACAATTTTTGTGACGTGCCGCTTATCAACAGAAGCTAGTCTTAATGCCATAGGATCAGTTGGGGTAGGGTTTAATGCTACTTCTCCATATTTATTGATGACAAGACCGTCACCTTCCAGATAAATAACAGCGTGGTTAGAATTATTTTCTTGATAAAAAATTTGAATGGGGAATAGTGAAGATTTAATAATTTTTTGCTTATAGTTGTTTTGTTGAGCGAGGTCAAAAGCTTTATTAATACGTGTTTGGTCGCTACTGCAACCAAATAAAAAAAAGGCGGTGAAAACCACCGCCCTTTTTAGTCTTTCTAAAATCACTAGAAACCGTAGTGAACACGAAGACCAGTTACGTAAGTAGACAATTGACCACGCTTTGTGTAATCAAATTGTAAACTTCCTGATAATTGGTCATCATTTTTCACTTGGAAACCAGTACCACCACCAAATGCTGAGCGGTTTACTTGGTAACCTTTTTGACCTTTTTCATATGTTACGCCTTTGTTTTCTTTCACGTCATATTGACCATGAATGTTTACGAAAGGCATAACACTAGGAGTCATTTGGTAACCAACCAAGATTTTTGCTACAGCTGTTTGAGCTTTGAAAGTGTTAGATGGAGTGTTCGCAGCACTGTCTGCATAAGAAGCGCTTGCAGATGTTTCTTTAAACTTGTCTACCTTGCTTTGCATCATCAAGTAACCAACTTGCAAGTTGAAAGATGCTTTGTTCACTTTGTTTACAAAGTTAGCAAATACACCACCAAACATTGCTTGTGATTTTGGTGAACTGCTAAATATGTTATCAACAGCCACACTGCCTGCTGGAACTGCAGCTGGCCTTGTTGTAATCCAACGACGTGTGTCTTTACCTGTTGTTGTGCTCCAGCCGCCAACAAATTCAACATTGAAGTTCTTGTGTGGAACAACGATCAAGTAAGGATTCACACCTAAAGTATCTTGCTTCATAGTACCTTTGTTAAACTCAGTTCTTGCATCAAGGTGAGAATAGCTTAAGCCCAAACCAGCGCAGAACATGTTGTTAAACTTATAGTCAGCACCAACCATAGTTAGGTATGATTTACCGTTCCATTGCTGATCTTTTGCTGCGTTGTCAATAAAGCCCATGCTTGCACGGATCCATGTAGACGCACGGTGAGCAGAACCTGTTGAACCAGCAATTTTTACGCCTGCATCTGAACCAGAAGTAGCTGCGCTTGAATCACTTCCACGCATTGCTTCAGCTGCTTCGGCAGTTACTGCACCAACTAGTCCCATAATTTTTGTAACTTTAATTGCCATAACCGAAGCTTCTGTAACAACAGAAGAAGGTGATGTCGCTACGGAGCTGTACGCATAATAACCGGAAGCAGCGTAAACTGATGTTGTTGGGGCCTTTTGATTTGCTGTGATGACAGCAGACAGTTGTCCGCTTCCTATACATGCAGCAACAAGCACGAGTGCCTTTACTGCCTTAAATTGTTTAAACATAGATATCCTCTTAAAAAATACATTATTACAATCTAAAATATATACTAACTTTGAAAAATCTTTTGTTTTTTTGCTTCAATTTTTCTGTATAATCCACAGATGTATCCCACATGCAACAAATTAAGTTTTGCTTTAATAATCTATTAATATGGGTTAACCAATGACATCGTCTTTTACAAATACATATTTTTATCTTTTGGTTTTTTTACCATTTGTGCCCGTAATTTGGCCTTTGGGTGCCTTTCAAGAATCAGATTTTGCCTTTTTTGGCTTGTGGTTCGTAGCAGGGCTATATGCGTTATTTTTGGGATTTGGAAAAAATGACACATTAAAAGTCCCGGTTCTCGCAAGTGGCTTCTTTTTATTGGCAGCCCTTAGCGTTTTTGGAATTGTTCAAAATGGCTTAACCACTTTAGGTGGCATTAGTGAAATACGCGAGGGTGCTGCAACATTTCTAGCTATGGCTATTTTATTAATTGCTGGAAAGACAGCAGACTTCAAAAACATACCATTATGGGGTGTTCCAATAGCATATGGGATGCTAACAATTGCTGGGTGCCGAGGATGGTTGCATATTAAAACATATATATTTCTTGATATTGCGGCCTTTCCACTGTTAGCAAGTGTGCCAATGTATGTGCATTTTAGAAAATCTATAAAGTCTCTGGGGTGCCTATGGGATACTTTTTATTTATTAACATTCTTGTTTCTGTTAGATGCTTGCGACAACAAGGCGGTCACAGTCGCATGCATGTGTGCGCTTGTTTTTGTTTATTTGCTTCCTTTTGCAAAAAAATATCTAAACTTTTTACCCAAAAAAGATGGCTTGTACATAGTAAGCGGTCTTGTTTTTATAGCGATAATGATTTTGCTTTCTTATTTGTTTTTACCAATTTTACCGGCCCAGTTGCAAAGCAGAACTTTGCTTGGGATTGTTTCTGTATCTCACTATTTTGATAATTTCAGTTTTTCAAATTTTTTTCATCTTTTATTTGGCTATGGATGGGGAAGTTATCAGGAGTTTCCCGTTTTAAATCTTTTTAGACTTGAAAACTTTAGTATGTATGCCGATGGAAGCTTTAAGCCAAACTGGGAATTTTTACAGCGTAATCTTTTACATAGTCATAACTTAATTTTAGAAACATTTGTTTCATCAGGTTTACTGGGAGTAGGGCTTTTACTAACTATTATTTACAAGTGGGTAGAAAATATTGATCTTAGTGATCTGTCGTCAAGATTTTTTGTTGTTAGTTATTTGATCCTTTTAAGTGCTTGGTTTCAAACTCCTCCCGTTTTAATTTTCTCCCTCCTTGCTATGTCATTGATGAAAGAAAAAGTTAGCCATAGCTTTAATGTTCCTGGTTCTGTATTTATTGGGTGTGGGCTCTTTTTAACGGTATTTTCTTGTACTGAGCTGTGGTCTTCATTAGTTCTTAATCAACATCGATACAAAACAATTCAGTCTTTTGAAAAAGATGTATCAAAGTTCCTTAATCACCCTGCTCATTCATATGACAAATTTAGTACGTACAAATGTTCTAATAGAATCATTGGACAGTTTTCTTATGGCCTAAGCTCTGCAACAGTTATAGATGATAAGTATTTGCCTGGTATCGAAAAATCAGTTGTTTGCTTGATGCAAGATTATTTAGATTCATATCAAAAACGGAACGTTGTTAGTTCTGTGCATATTATTAACCTATGCAATACATACGTTAGTTTACCTAAAGTGAATATCTTAAAAAATTCCGAGCTCTTTAGGATATTTAAAGCAGTGGTTGTCGCGCATGTTACTAATTTTCCAGAGCGTGCAGATATGGCTATAGGATTTTTAAATTTATGTTTTGATAAAATGGAAAACATGAAAGAAACTGCAGACATGGCCAATATCGTTTTAGAAGCTGCTCCAGGACATCCTGTTGGGCTTTGGTTCAAAGGGCTATCTGGATTAACTTTGGGAATTGAGAAGAAACAGTCATTAGAGAAAATGCAGCTTGCTGTAAAAAAAGGTTTATGCAGATTTATGCCAATACCTAAAGAACTGCTAAAAAGCATGGGGGTTTACCAAGAGGCGACAGGTATAGATAGGGCTGCCAAAGTAATAAAGTGATGCCGAGTTTTGTTCTAAGTGTTAAGTAGCAGTCGATCGCTATCTATTGAACTGCCAAACTGACGCATCAAATCTTGCGGAGTAAGGCGTTTGCGGTTCTCGCCTTTAATGTCATATATAAGCTGGCTTTCATGCAACATTACTGTTCGTGTTCCGTATTGAAGGGCGTGTCCCAAACTATGCGTTACCATCAGGGCTGTTAATTTTTTTTCTTCAACAATTTGTTGAGTTATATCCATAACAAAGCGACTTGTTTTTGGGTCTAGTGCTGCTGTGTGTTCATCTAAAAGTAAGATTTTCAAAGGGCTTAATGTTGCCATAAGCAAGCTTACTGCTTGGCGCTGTCCGCCTGATAACATTGCCATTTGAGTATCTAGCCTATTTTCCAACCCTAAATTCAAAGGCTTTAAAATACTTTGAAAATATGCACGCGAAGCATTGGTTACTGCGCTTTTGAGCGTTCGGTTTTTTCCTCTACATAGCGCAAGAGCTAAATTTTCCCCGATTGTTAAATAAGAGCATGTTCCAGCTATGGGGTCTTGAAAAACGCGTGCAACATGTTTTGCTCTGGTGCTTGTTTCTTGTTGAGTAACATCTTCTTCATCAATTAAAATTTTGCCAGTGTCCGGAAGAACTTCCCCTGCAATTGCATTAAGAAGGGTGGATTTTCCAGCGCCATTACTACCAATCACTGTGACAAATTCACCTTCTTGGATTTGAAGTGATACATTTTTTAAGGCTGTTCTAAAAGCGGCAGTGCCAGCTCCAAAATGTACGGATATATTTTTTAGGCTAATCACGCTTTTGTCCTTAGCTGCCTTTTTAAGTCGGGCAATAACATGGCAATGCCTACAAGAACTGCTGTAACTAAGTTTAAGTCAGAGGCTTGTAGCAGGGATCCGCCAATGTTTAAAGCTGTTGCAATTACAAATCTGTATAGTATTGCACCTGCAATACAAGCGAGAATTGCGTGGCTAATTTTGCGTATAGGCAACACGGCTTCTCCAATGATCACGGCTGCTAGTCCAATAATAATAGTGCCGACACCCATGCTTATGTCTGCATAACCACTGACCTGAGCAAAAATTGCACCGCCTAATGCAACAAAGCTATTCGCTAAGCACAAACCTAAGCTAACCATAGCTTTATCGTTAATTCCTTGGGCTCTTGCCATGCGTGCATTATTGCCTGTTGCTCGTAACGCCAGCCCAGTATTAGTTTTTAAAAAGCAGTTTAGAGCATAGGCCAAAAGACCGATGAAAATTAAAATAGGAAAAATTCTCCAAAAAAGCCCCAATGGCCCTTTCAAACAAAGAAAAAATTCTTCAAAGAGTGTATTTTCTCCCAAAAGTGGGATGTTTGGTCGTCCCATGACCCGAAGATTTATAGAATAAAGTGCCGTCATCACCAAAATTCCGGACAAAAGATTCATGAATTTTAAATGAGTTGATAGCCATGCAGTAATTAATCCCGCCACCCCACCTAAAATCATTGCAGCTACAGTTGCTACCAATGGATGAACGCCCGCAACAATTAAAGCTGCACATGTCGCCGCGCCTAGCGGAAATGTGCCATCAACGCTTAAGTCAGGAAAATCAAGAATTCTTAGAGACAAGTACACCCCCATCGCTACGAATCCATAGATTAACCCAAGCTCGATGGCTCCTATAATCTGAATAGTGTTCATAAATCTGCGCCACCAACAGTAACGGCTTCGTCCAACAAGTCACCAGAATCTAATTGTATACCAAGGTGGTCAATAGTATCCATGTTTAAATGTAATTGTGGATACAGCTCATCAAAAGCATTGTCTTTAATATTTTTCTGATCTTTTAAAAAGCAACTAGCAACTTCAGCAATGCTATGGGCAATTTCTTGTGTATCAAAATCATATCCGCCTAATGCTCCAGAGCGAATTAATCCTGCATGATTTGCAAATACTGGGATTTTTTTTGTTTTGAAGTATTCTAGAATAAGCTCAGAATCTGAGAAAACAATTTCTCCTGGAACAAAAATAGCCACATTTATGTTTTGGCTAACCTCTTTTAAAAGTGTGGGAATGTTTCTATTTGTAGAGAGAAGGCACAAACGTAAATCTATCCCTTTGATTTTTGCTAGTTCTTGAAACTGTGTGGCTAGGCGTTTTGAATGTTCACTGCTTTCATCATATATCAATAAGCAACTTATAGAGTTTTTCACAATTGTTTTAGCTAGTTCCAACAAAGCTTCAGTGTCATCTTCCTCGGGCAAGTTAATAACATTAGGATTTTCTTCTTCCAAAGAATCATTTAAGCGAATACCAATTTTTAGTGATGAGTCATCTTTTTTTGCATATTCATCAAATTTTTTTTGCTCTAAAAATATTTTTATGAAAGCGCTGTCACAATTTGTGTTTTCAGAAATTTGATTACTTTTAATGTCATAGAGTTGCAAGGCCTGACGAATAAGACGAACGTCGTCTTTAGATCCAGGAGCAGTAGTTGAAAAAATGCAAATCTTTCTGTCATCAACAGAAGAAAACGAGAATTTTTTATAAAGCCCTATTCCACCTATAGCAACAGCTGCACTTATAACAATAAAAAGTATCCGAATATTCATAATTTTTTGCCTTTACACGGAGAAACTATAACTCGTTTTTTGTAAAAAAACTATGGGCATTAGTTTTGCATAGATTAGCTTTCTCAATTAGATTTTTAAAAGGGCATTTTTTCATCTTTTTTTAACGGTTTGCCTGCAGAATAAAAGAAAAAACGAATGAAGCTCGCAACCTGTTATACAGTCGCTTTTTTTGGAGTACAGCCTAAATTAATTGAGGTTCAAGTTCAATTTGCTCCTGGATTACCTACTTTTACAATTGTTGGCTTAGCAGATAAAGCTGTCGCGGAATCGCGCGAGAGAATTCGTGCGTGCTTACATGGCTTGGGAATGGATATTCCAGCAGTTAGATTAACCGTTAATTTAACGCCCGCTGATCTTCAAAAAGAAGGTACGCATTACGATTTACCTATTGCTTTGGCAATTCTAGGTGTAATGAATATCATTCCCAGAGATGAACTGACAAATTACATTGCGTTGGGAGAGATTACCTTAGATGGGCGTATTTTAAGCGTGCCCGGGGTCTTACCTTCGGCGCTTTTATCTGCAGAACATGGTAAAGGCATTATATGTCCGAAAGATTGTGGGCCAGAGGCTGCCTGGGGTGGAGATATTCATATTTTAGCCCCAAGAGATATTTTAGAGCTTATCAAACATTTCAAAAATGAAACTATTTTAGTGCAACCTGAGCCTAAGCTTGATGAAATAAGTGCATATAATCTTGATATGAAAGACGTAAAGTCTCAGCGTTTTGCTAAACGTGGATTAGAAATAGCAGCTGCTGGTAGTCATAATGTTTTAATGATCGGGCCTCCAGGTGCGGGTAAATCAATGTTAGCTTCAAGACTGCCTGGAATTCTTCCAAAGCTTAGTCCTAAGGAAGCTCTCGATGTAACAGTTGTGCATAGCTTGGCGGGTATGGCACCGAAAGATGGTTTAGTAAAAACTCGTCCATTTAGGGATCCTCATCACAGCGCGTCCTTACCTGCATTAGTAGGAGGAGGGCAGAAGGGTAAGCCGGGAGAAATATCTTTGGCGCACAACGGAGTTCTTTTTCTTGATGAGCTCCCTGAATTTTCTAGGGGGTGTTTGGAAAGTTTACGACAACCGCTTGAAACAGGGACCATTACTATTGCCAGAGTTCAGCACCATTATACATATCCTGCAAGATTTCAGTGTATTGCTGCCATGAACCCATGTAGGTGTGGATATTTTGGCGATGAAGATCGTCAATGTAATAAGGTTCCAAAATGTGCAGATGAATATCAACAAAAAATATCTGGACCTATGCTAGACCGCTTTGATTTAGTTATACCTGTCCAAGCTTTAAAGCCGGAAGAGCTTCAGGCAGAGCGTAATGAGGAATCAAGTCAAAGTATTTTGCAGAGGGTTGAGAATGCAAGGAGTCGTCAACATGAACGCTATAATTCTCAAGTAATGATCAATGCTTATGTTGATGGAGAAATGCTTGATAAAGCAGTGCGCACAAATGCTGAAGTCGATGCACTTTTGCACCAGGCCATTAATCGCTATAATTTGTCAGCACGTGGGTATCACCGCTTATTGCGAGTATCTCGCACGATTGCAGATTTAGAATCCCATGAAAATATCTCGAGTAAACATGTGCTAGAGGCACTTAACTATCGATTGGATATCTTGCGAAAATAGATGTTGCGGTTTCATTTTATTTTATCAAACCTGAAATTCAATAATTTTCACATGCCAAGAATAGACTTTTTGTCAAATTCCGGTTAAAAAAGCAAGATGGATTATACTATAGCAGTCTTGTGAGTTTATTGAATTCTATACGCATATCAGGTAAAGAAGTGCTTCCTCTTGTTGAAGGAGGAAAGGGCATTTCTATATCTAATGGAGAAAGTTCTGGTGCCTGGGCAGCTGCTGGGGGAGTTGGAACATTTTCTGCAGTTAACGCAGACGCGCATGATACAGATGGAAATCTAATCCCTGTAATTTATCACGGAAAAACTCGTAGAGAACGCCATGAAGAGTTAATCGCTTATTCTATTAAAGGTGGAATTACACAAGCGCGCATTGCTCATGAGCGTAGCAATGGTCAAGGTCGCATTCACATGAATGTTCTATGGGAAATGGGCGCTGTTGAGCCTATTTTGCATGGAGTATTATCACAAACAAAAGGCCTTGTGCACGGCGTGACGTGTGGCGCTGGTATGCCATTTAAATTAGCTGAAATTTGCGTTAGCTACGGATTATTCTATTACCCTATTGTTTCATCAGCGCGAGCTTTTCATATTTTGTGGAAACGTGCTTACAGTCGTTTTTCAGAATCATTAGGCGGGGTTGTTTATGAAGATCCTTGGTTAGCCGGCGGTCACAATGGTCTTTCTAATAGCGAAAATCCTTTGATTCCAGAAAATCCTTTACCTCGTGTTATTGCTTTACGCAAAGCTATGCGTGAGGTTGGGTTGGGTGAAACGCCTATTTTTATGGCTGGTGGAGTTTGGTGGTTGTCAGAATGGGCTGACTGGATTAATAATCCAGAATTGGGACCGATTTCATTTCAATTTGGTACTCGTCCGCTATTAACGCAAGAAAGTCCTATTTCTGAAAGCTGGAAAAAGAAGCTTTTAAATCTTAATAAGGGCGATATCTTTTTAAATCGATTCAGTCCAACTGGGTTTTATTCTTCTGGGGTACGTAATGCTTTCATGCAAAATTTAGAAGGCAGATCGGTGCGTCAGGTTGCCTATTCTGTTGAGCCCATAGGTGAGCATACCCAGCAATTTCCAGTAGGTGCGCGTGGTAGGTTTGTTTATCTTGCTCAGCACGATAAAGAATCTGCAGATATTTGGGTAAAACAGGGGTACGATGTTCCTATGCGAACTCCAGACAACACATTGATTTTTGTATCACAAGAAGAGTCTCAAAATATTTTAACTGATCAAATTAATTGTATGGGATGTTTATCTGAATGCAAATTTAGTAATTGGGCGCAAAACGAAACTTGGTCTACAGGTAAAAAAGCAGATCCGCGTTCATTTTGCATTCAAAAGACACTTCAGAAAATTAGTCACAGCGAAGAAATTGATAACCAATTAATGTTTGCTGGTCACCAAGCTTACCGCTTTGGGCAAGATTCATTTTATGCAAATGGATTTGTACCAACGGTAAAGCAACTGGTTGATCGATTGCAGACAGGCTATTAAGTGATGGAATTTTTTAATTCTCTTAGCAAAGATTCAGCCATTCTTGTTTATACTGATGGTGCTTGCAGTGGGAACCCTGGGCCTGGTGGATGGGGTGTTGTTGTGCGCGCAAATGGTAAAACTCATGAATGGAATGGGGGAGAAATTCAAACCACCAATAACCGCATGGAATTAACTGCTTGTATTGAAGCATTGAAAGCTATACCTAAAGATTTTTCCATTACTTTGCGTACCGATAGTCGTTATGTTCAAGACGGCATTTGTCATTGGATTGTAGGCTGGAAGAAAAATGGCTGGAAGACTGCTAGTAAGGCCCCAGTTAAAAATATGGATCTTTGGCAAGAGCTAGATGCTCTATCTCAGAAACGTCCGATCACATGGGAATGGGTGGCAGCACATAATGGTGAAGAAGGCAATGAACGCGCAGACATGATGGCAAAACAAGGAATTGTTGTTGCTACAATGAATAGCTAATTTCCTAACCCAAATAGTGCTGCACGTTATACGCTGGGCTATCTAAAATAACTTGCCATCCTTCTTGTGAAACAGGATTCAGCATAATAGGGGCTGCAGTATTTACACTAATGCAGTTTTTTTCTAACTTGCCATGTATTGAAGTTACTAAAAATATAGCCACATCTTTTAATTCTAAGTTTTTTGTGTGAAGAGATATTTCCAGATCTTTCGCATTAATAATACTAGAATCTTTTGGGTTCACCGTGATATTCATCATGATTAGCTTCATGCCTTCGTCTTCAGTTGATTGCAAATATTTGTAGTTTTCTGGTGTATCTTGAGGAAGGGATGTAACGATAAATTCCTTTAAATTTTCAAAACCACAAATACCGTTTTTAAAGTAAAAAATATTCGCGAGGTTGTTTTCAGTATCTTTCAATTTTTTAACAAGATTCTTATTTATTTTGCGTTGTGTAGTTTTAATCATATAATTATCCTCGTTGTTCTAGCATTCTTACTGCGCTCTGCGCATTACGCATTTCTTGGGTAAACAAATGTTGGCAGATATTTTCCATAACGTTTGACGACATGAGCGCAGC
>CAYUNR010000030.1:0-17346 GCA_964446295.1 uncultured Candidatus Finniella sp.
GGCATTTTGAAAAACCTTCAGAACGTCGTGTACGCGAGCAGTCCGAAGCTATGCGACGCTACCGTAAATTAATGCGAAAGCGTATGGACCGTGATGGCTATTAAGCACTTGCGTTACTAAAAAATTTAAAGGAGAGGCTTAGGCCTCTCTTTTTTTATTTCGTCAGCATGTTAATTTTTTCACTAAAATGTTATAACAAATGCACGAATGACAAAAAGAAGAACATATGACAATAGTAACCACAATCACTAGAAAACAGTTTTTTGATTTTATAAAAACAGAAAAAGATAGTGATGTAGTTATCAGTGCCCCGACACAACACTACCTTGATTTTTTTGACAGATACAAAAAAACAGGCAAAAAAACCAGTAAAAACTGGGCAAGTCTAATACCTTTTTGGTGGTGGTACCGACGCATGTATGTAATCGCTATTACGCTTTTTATATGCAAACAATTGATAGGAAAGATCTGTACTGGCGCAGCAATTCAACTTGAAATAGCTCTTCAGATTTTATTAATAGTCTTCCTTATGGTTCATGCCGACTATATATATTTCCAACACGCATGTAAAAAAATTTCAGAAGGTACTGTCAAAGGTGGCGTGAACAGAACAATCGTGGCGGTGTTAATTGTTTTTTGCGTGCTGGTATTCCGTATGAGTTTTTACTAACAATTCAACCAATTCAACATTGAAAATACTAGATTCTGGCGGATTTTATAGAACTGGATACCGTGGTCGAGCCACGGTAAAACTGGGAAGAAAGCCGCGAGTCTCCCCGCGGCTTAGACCGCGGGGTCCATTTCTGTAGAAGTTAGTCTATGTATCCAAAAAACTACGCAATTTACGTGAACGGCTTGGGTGTTTAAGCTTACGCAACGCTTTCGCTTCAATTTGGCGAATACGCTCACGGGTTACGGCAAACTGCTGGCCAACTTCTTCTAAGGTGTGGTCGCTGTTCATTCCTATACCAAAACGCATACGTAGAACGCGTTCTTCACGTGGTGTTAGAGATGCCAAAATTCGCGTGGTTGTTTCCTTCAAATTTGCGTTAATAGCAGAATCAATTGGCTGCATTGCATTTTTGTCTTCAATGAAGTCACCTAAGTGTGAATCTTCCTCGTCACCAATTGGTGTTTCTAGGGAAATTGGCTCTTTGGCAATTTTCATGACTTTGCGAACTTTATCAAGCGGCATCATTAGTTTGGCTGCAAGCTCTTCAGGGGTGGGCTCACGACCAATTTCATGCATCATCTGACGAGAAGTTCTAACCAATTTATTGATGGTTTCAATCATGTGCACAGGAATACGAATTGTTCTTGCTTGGTCTGCTATAGAACGCGTAATTGCCTGGCGAATCCACCAAGTAGCATAAGTTGAAAATTTGTACCCACGGCGGTATTCGAACTTATCAACCGCTTTCATTAGGCCAATGTTACCTTCTTGAATAAGGTCTAGGAACTGCAAGCCACGGTTGGTGTATTTTTTAGCAATAGAAATAACCAAACGTAGGTTTGCTTCGATCATTTCTTTTTTTGCACGGGTGGTTTCACGTTCACCTTTTTGAATACAGCTTACAATTTCTTTGAAGCGAGCGTGAGGGAGACTAGCGGTTTTTTCGGTATCGGCCATTAATTTAATAAGAGATTCAATTTTGCCAATATGATTTTCGCAAAACTCTTTCCAGCCCTTTTTGGTATTTTTAGAGATTTTGGCAATCCAGTCTGCATTAATGACTGCACCATTGTATTCCTTTAGATATTCTTCGCGTTTGACGCCAGATGCTTCGGCAAAGCCTATAATATCGCGCTCTAGTACATTAATTGGGCGAATGGTATTAGCATGTAGAATAAGAAGGTCTTCTACTCGTGCTGGGTTCATGCGAATATCTTCAAAAGCTAAAATAAGCTTTTCACGAATATCTGCTAAGTCTTTTGCTTTTTCTTTTTTAGCCAAAGCCTTAATGTATAGGTCTTGAGAAATCAAAAAGTTTTTCAATTGCTCTAAAAGTCGCGTTCTTGTTGCGTCGTCAACTTCAGGAACCTTAACCTCTGGCTCTTCACCTTCAACTTCTTCTTCAAAGTCTTCAACAGTGTCTTCATATGCTGCGTTACTATCAAATGTAATAATATCGCGTACTAACATTTGTGAGTTTGCAAGTTTGTCTTGCCAGCTAGCAATTGTGTTATAGGTAATTGGGCTTTCGCATAAGCTACCAATTAGAGTGATTTTTCCACTTTCAATACGCTGAGCAATGGCAATTTCGCCTTCACGGGATAATAATTCAACGTTACCCATTTCACGAAGGTACATACGTACTGGATCGTCCGTTCGGCCCGAAATATCTTCTTCTTCTTCTTCGGCTTGTTCATCAAATTTAAAAGCTGAAAGATCATGTTGTAGTTCACCTGAAAGAGGAGCCTCTTCAACTTCATCAGAATCAACAACGCTTATACCCATGTCCGCTAAGGTTGTCATGGCTTCATCAATTTGCTCAGAGCTTAACTGTGCTTGAGGAAGAGCTTCGTTCAGCTCGTCATAAGTAATGTAGCCACGTTCTTTTCCGCGGTGAATTAATTTTCTAAGGGAAGGGTTTGTTTTTCCTAATTCAATAAGTGGAATTTCTCCGTCTTGATCGATATCCGCAGAGATTTCTTTTTTTAATGCTTTTGCCATTTTTTTTCCTAATTCCTTGTCTACTTATTGTTCTTTTGTCGCTTTTAAGCGCTGCCAATTTTCTATATTAAAATCATTCTTTAAGTGTTCTGCACTTTGTTTTTGGTCATTTTTTAAAAACTGTTGGTTGTGCAATTTATTGTATGCCTCAACCCATCCGCTTTTTGTCATTTTTTGATCATAGCCGATTTTTGCAAAGGGTACACGACTATAGAAACGTTCATCGTCAAAATTCTGCAAATGCACTAATTCAACCGGTAACTTTTCTTGAATATCTTTATTATGGAAGTCTCGTGCAAAATATTCAATCAAGTGTTGTCTATGTGTTTCTAATTCAGGGTCTTTAAAGTTTATACCCATTAATAATTCGCCTACCTCTTCCCATAGATAGGGATGATTAACCAGAGTTACCAGTAAAATTTTTTCAAATGTAATATTTGTTTGCTGAGGCAAGGCAATTTGCTTCTTTTTATATGGTGTGACTTTTTGACTTTCAATGCCATGAAGCAGTATATCAAACTGTCTAAGGTAGGCTTGGCGTAGTTCTGTGTTTTCAAGGCGCTTTAAATAGTCTTTCAAAAGACTCTTAATCTGTAAGAATTCCTCTGGCGTTAAGTTTGTCAAAGAAAAATTCTTTGTAATATTGTGCCACAGAAGCGCGTAGATTGGCTGAGTAGAATCGAATAGCCTTTCAAAGGCAGCACGCCCTGAATTTTTAACATAAGAATCAGGATCTTCGCCTTTTGGCAAAAAGAGAAATTTAAGGCTTTGAGTTGCGTTTAAAAAGGGCAGAATTTTGTCAATTGTGCTAAACGCAGCTTTTTCACCGGCGGTGTCACCATCAAATGCAATAATCGGGCAGGGGGTGTGGCGCCATAATTGTTGCAAATGCTCTACCCCAAGGGCGGTTCCAAGGGGAGCAACTGCAAAGGGTAATCCTTCTTGGTGAAGGCGGATAACGTCCATGTAGCCTTCAACCACTATAGCTTTACCGCGCAGGTGTTTCCTTGCTTGGGGCAAGCCATATAATACATAGCGTTTTTGAAAAACTGGTGTTTCAGGGGAGTTAAGGTACTTTGGTTCGCCTTTGTCTAGAATACGGCCGCCAAAAGCTATAACCTGATTTCGGCTATTGATAATAGGAAAAATCAGTCGATTGCGAAAACGATCGTAAAAACGACCATCGTCCGCTTTTAAGGAGAGTCCCGCAGAATTAATGCTTTCAGGACTAAAGCCTTTGCTTTTTAAATAGGCTAACAGTCCTTGGTTTGGGGCATAGCCTAGACGAAATAATTCAATGCTTGCTTGAGTGACTTGCCTGTTACTTAAGTATGTTCGTGCGCTTTCGCCTAAGTTGCGCTGCAGTTGTTCTTGGTACCAGGCGCATGCGGCTTCTAGAACACCAAATAGGTCATCATTTTTAGGGGCGGCTTGAATGTGCGCTTTTTCCGGAAGCTTAATGCCAAGTTCATCTGCTAAAAGTTGAATGCTTTCAATGAAATTTAAATTTTGGTTTTCTTGAATGAAATTGAAATGATCTCCACTAACACCACAGCCAAAGCAATGGTAAAGACCGCGATCATCATCAATGCTAAAGGACGGGGTTTTTTCATTATGAAAAGGGCACAAGGCCTTAACGGTTCTGCCTTTTTTGAAAATTTTCGTAGTACGACCAATAAGATCCGATAGCTTTATGCGGTTTCGGATCTCATCAAGGAAGGGGGTAAGTTCATGGTTGGCCATTTATACCGATGGTACTGTTGAACGAATGCGTGCTTTTTTTGTGCGTGCTTGTATATCTATTACACCGCCATCAAGCAAAGCTTTAATTTCATCACCAGTTAGGGTTTCATGTTCAAGCAACGCTTCTGCCAACAAATGTAGTTTCTTAATGTGCTTCTTAAGCAATGCCTGGCTTTCCTTATAACAAGTCTCAAGCAGTATTTTGACCTCAGAATCAATAAGTTCTTCAGTTTTTTCTGAATACGGTTTGGTGAATTCCCTGTCACTTGAGGAAGAGAAATTTTGAAACCCAAGCTTGTCGCTGAATCCCCATTCTACAATCATGCGCCTTGCAATGCTTGTGGCTGCCTGAATGTCAGATGACGCACCTGTTGTTACTTTATCCCCGCCAAAAATAAGTTCTTCGGCTATGCGTCCACCCATACTCATTTTAAGATGACTTATTAGCTTTTCTCTTGATTGAGACACAGTGTCACGTTCAGGTAAGCTCATCACCAGACCAAGGGAACGTCCACGGGGGATAATAGTTGCTTTGTGAATAGGGTCAGCTACATCTGAAAAATGAGAGATAAGCGCGTGACCAGCTTCGTGATAGGCTGTTGTTTTTACTTCATCCTTGCTCATTGCTAATGATTTACGTTCAGTACCCATTAGAATTTTGTCTTTTGCTTGTTCAAATTCATTCATGCCGACAGCAAGTTTATTATGGCGTGCAGCCATTAACGCTGATTCATTGACTAAATTAGCTAAGTCAGCACCTGAAAATCCAGGCGTGCCACGGGCAATAACTTTTATGTCGACATCGCTAGCTAGAGGTACTTTTTTAATGTGCACCAATAAAATTTGCTCTCTACCCTTAAGGTCAGGGTTTGATACATCTACACGACGATCAAAACGACCTGGACGCAAAAGAGCAGGGTCTAATATGTCTGGGCGATTTGTAGCAGCGACAATAATTACGCTTTGGTTTTCTTCAAAACCATCCATTTCAACAAGTAATTGGTTTAGAGTTTGTTCGCGTTCATCATTTCCACCGCCAAGGCCAGCTCCACGGTGGCGTCCCACCGCATCTATTTCATCAATGAAAACAATGCATGGCGAGTTTTTCTTAGCTTGTTCGAACATATCACGTACGCGACTTGCACCCACACCCACAAACATTTCCACAAAGTCTGAACCAGATATGGAAAAGAATGGAACACCAGCTTCTCCGGCAATAGCTTTTGCTAATAAAGTTTTGCCCGTTCCAGGAGGGCCAACTAACAAAACACCCTTGGGGATTTTACCGCCAAGCTTTTGAAATTTTTGAGGTTCCTTTAAATAATCAACAATTTCTTCTAATTCAGCCTTTGCTTCATCAATGCCGGCAACATCAGCAAAGGTCATTTTGCTTTGTTGTTCATTCATTAGTTTTGCTTTAGAGCGCCCAAACCCCATAGCTTTCCCGCCACCTTGCATATTTTTTACAGCGTACAACATGTAAACAATGAACAATAAAAATGGGAACCACGAAAATAGAGCCTGCAATAACCAGTGTGCTTCTTCAGGAGGTGTTGCTTTAAAGGTGATGTTTTTATCGCTAAGAATTGGTACAAGAGATGTGCCATCGGGCGCGTAGGTAGTGTAGACGTTGCCATCTTTCGCTTTTAATTTGATATCGTTACCATTGATGGTTACATCACTGATTTTATCTGCCTTAACTGAATTCAAAAAATCAGAAAAGGGGATTTGCGTAGAATGATGTGACGATTGGCTGCCATTAAACATTTGCGCGAATATAAAAATGGACGCAAATATGATTGCAAAAACACCAAAATTCTTAAAATTATTCTGCAAAATTTCCTCAGACTGTCTACACGCACATGTGCCTAATCTAGCACAAAGAATCAACTAGCGCTACGGATAGAACAAGAAAAAAGAGCTTAAGTTCTTGAGGCTAGTCCCCCAAAAACTTATTTATTAGTGCATCAATGGTTAAATCTTCTCGTGCACCTGTGCGGCGATTTTTTACTTCAACAGTTCCCGCTGTAAGTGTTTTCCCGCCAACAATAACGTGCCATGGCAAACCTATCAAATCCATATCAGAAAATTTAACGCCAGCCCGTTCACTTCTATCATCATGCAAAACGCTAATGCCAGCATTCGTTAAGCGTTCGTGAAGTTGTTCACTAATCGCTTGGGTTTGCGCATCGTTTTTAGCATCAATAAGACCAATACGGAAAGGAGCGACTTCTTCTGGCCAGATGATGCCGTGTTCATCATGGCTAGATTCAATAATGGCTGCGACAAGTCTTGATACGCCAATACCGTATGACCCCATTTCAGGGTAAATTGGTTTACCATCAGGGCCTGCTACTTTCAGATTCATTGACTTTGAATACTTAGTACCAAAGTAAAAAATATGACCGACTTCAATGCCTCGGCGAGAAACTAATTGATCATCGCTTATAGGGCAGGTGGCAGGGTCATGTTTTTCGTCACTTACTGCATAAAGCTTTCCAAGTTTTTCCATGGAATAGTCTGCCTCTGTAAGGTTTTCAAAAGCTTTGTCGTAATAGATAGCGCTTTCACCAGTATCGGCTACTACATGAAATTCATGACTGAGGTCGCCACCAATGGCACCGCTGTCAGCACGCATTGGCACTGCTTTAAGTCCCATTCGAGCAAATGTACGAAGGTATGCATTGTACATTTTTTCATAAGCTGTGCGCGCGCTTTCCATATCAATGTCAAATGAATATGCGTCTTTCATGTAGAATTCACGGCCGCGCATTACACCGAAACGTGGGCGAATTTCATCGCGGAATTTCCAATGAATTTGATATAAGCATAAGGGAAGCTGGCGATAGCTATTTACATACTGACGTACTAAGTCTGTGACGACTTCTTCATGGGTTGGGCCGTAAAGCATTTCACGGTCATGTCTGTCTTTAATACGCAGCATTTCTTTGCCGTAATCTTCATAACGACCGCTTTCTTGCCATAGGTGTGCTGGCTGAACAGTTGGCATGGTAATGCGGTGACAGCCAATACGGTCTTGTTCTTCAGCAACAATTTGATCAATACGTTTAAGTACACGTTCCCCCATGGGCAACCATGTGTAAATGCCTGAAGTTGTTTGATTGATGAAACCGGCACGCAGCATTAGGCGATGTGATGTTATCTGAGCCTCTGCTGGATTCTCTTTCAGGGTAGGTAAGAAATATTGACTTAAACGCATAAAAATTCTCCTTGTACCCTTACGTTTTAGGGCATTTTTCTATGGTTTGTCGAGATTGTAATTTTTATACTTGTCTTAAAACCCAATTGATTTTTGTAAGAAATTAAAGTACAAAGACTACTTTGAATATTTACAAATAAGATATAATGAAACGTTATTTTGCTTTTTTTATAAAATTAGTTGTTGGTAGTTTTTTGCTGATGCTGCCTGTTGATTCTGCAGTATGCGATATATTACTCCCTGAAAATGAGGCCAGAGCTTTTGCCAGAGAACATTGGGAAAACATCGACAAATGGGCAGGTGATTTTGTATTAGAGGACGGCTCCGTTATTAGGCGCACTGAAGACGGAACAAACCTTGAAAGAGATGGGATCGTTGTTCAATCACTAACACAGGAATTCCTTATAGAAAAAAGAAATGGTAATGAGTATCACGCTATAGATTTGAGAATGCCACTAAGTCGAGCAGATTTTTTGTGCAGATTGTGTGAATCAGAGCTTTATCAAAAAACAAAACTAGACGGAAAAATTTTGGCAGATAATAGCAATTGGGAAGCTGAAATTTCAGTGGTGAACCTAACCATAAATGGTGTTGAATGTCGCACTGTCTGGCACAAACCAGATGGAATACGTTTTAAATCACAAGGTGGTTATTCCATAAATCTTTCAAGGTCTTATACTAACCAATACGGTCATATACAATATTCCAGCCACACATACAGCACGAAAGAATTATTTTTAGTGCACAAAAAAAATGGCAGATCTGTTTGCTTGAGCGTAGAATTATCATGTATTGAATTTACTAAAACACTGTTTGATTGTGGACATGTTATGTTTCAATCGTATCCTCCGTATACAATACAAGGAATGCCAAATGGGCGTTTTACTTACTATTATTATGGTGACTTCGGAAAACCTGTATGGCATGAAAAATATAGCGCTCTTAAAACAGCAGAAATTGAAATGCAAAAGGCAGAAGACAAAAAAAGAAAAGAAGAAGACAAAAAAAGAAAGGAAAAAGAAATTTTAAAAAAGATGTGGAATGAGAAACATAAGGAGCATAAGCGAGTACTGAAAGCACAACAAGAAGCGAATAAAAGGATCATGGAAGATCAGCAAAAAGTGAATGAGGAAGAAATACCGCAAAACGAAATTACTACTAAACCAAGGCCGACCTTTAATCTGTTTAATCCTTTAAGCTGGATAAAATTTTACGGCACTAAAAGAATAGGGTTCTAAAATTAACCTGATTTTAAGGCAAACAGGTGAATAGTTACAATGGGCGTAATTGTAAACTTAAGTTAAATGCGGGTACTTTTTTTATTATTTCTACTAAATATCAGCTTTGGATTCGCCAAGCCCCTAACAGGTCCTGAGCGTATAAACCCAAGCATAGAAGAAATTGCCCGTTGTGTGCCTGCAGCCATGCAGGAGTCTATTCATGAGGCCATCACAAATTTACCAAAGGCAGGTAAAATTACCAAAGCTCTATATGAGATAATAACCGGATCATTTTCAAAAAATTGCAAACAATTGGCAGAGCACTTAAGTGCGCTAGATATTGATGAATTGCTTAAAGAAAAGAATATTTCAGCAAAATTTTGCGGTGAAGATAAAAACACAATTGCTGTAATGTTGAAAGACAAGAATACAGGGTTTGAGAATTTTTTATATACATTGGCTCATCTTGAATCACACATTGCAGGGTACGTTAGCATTTTGCACGGCATGATAAATATGGGTCTTAAGTTAGATGTTATAGATTTAATTCATACGGTTGATCTTATTCAACGTGGCGCATTAGAGCTGCAAGAAAAGTTTCAACTGCTATCGTACCTTTCTCTAGCTTATAAAGAAATTGATGGATATGGAAAAATTCTTGAAGGAATGCGTCATCAGCTATCATTTAAAATTATCATGATGATAAATTCATTATGCGTAATCACAGAAGATCTACGAGTCACTTATTTAAGCCTTTTAGACAAAGGGGATTGCAGCGGAGATCAGATTTCTCATGCTTTGGGGTTAACGCAAAAGAAAATTGATGCCATTAAAGGTGAAGATTAGCCATTGCTTGAATATTAAAGTATGGATTAGACTGAGTCTGTGAAATTTTTACCCCCTATTATATGTTTATAAATCCCAGGCTTCTTTCAATTTTGACTGTTTTAAATCTTGTAGCGACGGCTGGTATTGGCTGGTATGTTTGCACAAAAGATAGTCGTGACTTAAGCACCCTAGAGGATTCGATTGAGGCGTTGGCTGAGAAGGATCCACGTTTTTTTGTATCGCTTCTCAACAGGTCAGCTAATGAGCACACTAAAAACACCGAAAAAACTTTAGAAAAAAGCATTTTTCAAAATAAAGAAAAAATTGTAAAGTCAGGGTTTTGTATTAAGCATCATTCAGGAAAAGAACTTGTTGTGTTTGCTGATATGACAGATGCTGGCAGCCTTATGTATTTGCAGAATGTTCAAAAAGCATTGCCAAAAATGAATTGTTCAGTGTTTATTGTGCCAATATCGATGTTTGGCAAAAAGTCAGGTGAGCAAGCGGAATTGATACGGGCAGCAGCTATTCAAAGTCCTGAAAAGGCTTTTCAATTAGCACTAACGTATAGCGCAGTTGAAGGTTCTAAAAACAACCCTATGGCAGAAGCTAAAAAATTAAAGCTAGACACCAGAAAGCTTTCCTTTGATAAAGGCACTAAACATGTGCATGAAGACGATTTTTTCAAAACAGCGTTGGCTGAAAAACTTGATATATCGTCACCGAGTATATTTTTATTCACAGACACACAAGCGCATATTTTGCCCCCGGCAGAAGCTGCTGATATTCCCGAGCTCATTGAACATCCACAAAATTCACTTATTGTTAACGAGTAGCTTGATAATCTGTGAATAGTGCAGGTTTATAAGTTTTACCACAGAGATAGAGAAATTATGTTTAAGATGCTTGCACTAATAGGACTGATTCTTGCTGAAAATGCTTTTGCTTCTCAAATTGCCGACGAGAGTCTGGAAACTATAGAGAAAAGAATTGTGTGGGTATCAGCCTTTGAAATGACAGCACATTTAGCATCATTAGAAGATGCCGACAGAGAAAGAGAAAGATTAAATACTTCGTTGATTAGTCAATTTGACGAAACAAGTGCCCATTCGTTCCTTGAATTAATGGCCATAAAAACACGAGAAGAGGCCATTGATGCATGGAATTATTACAAACATGCAAAAGATAGCCTGTCCGAATTGAGGGCTGAATTGATAAAACAAAAATTTTCAGTGCCTACTGATAAGTAGCGTATTCAACGAGAAATGAAGTTGTTGTATTGACATTGTCTTGATAGAAAATATAGTTTGGCACCTAAAATATTGCAATTTGTTGTTATATTAGTTAATCATATAAAATATAGACCTTTAAATTATAAAAAATGAGAAATCATAATGATTAAAATACTAAAGTTGATTGGAATAATTTTTACTGGAAATGTTTTTTGTTCTACTATGGAAAGTGGTGGTTCTTCTTTAGAAATAGATATTGATGGAGTAATGCAAAGTTTAACGACATCGCAAATATCTGCAGCAAACCCTACTACAAAGCTTGAGTATTTTAAAATTTTTTGGGAAACAGCACGTGCTACATATAATGCGTATAATATTGAGGACGCTGCTGAAGTCTCCAAACAAAAATTTTTTTTGCAAGAAAAATTTGAAGAAATGCAGCTCGCATTAGGTGACATGCATTCACTAACATTGCAAAGTATGAATACACAACAAGAGTCAGTTTCTGCTTATAAATATTACAAAAGCGCATATAATGCCGAGAAAAAGCCACTTAAGGGCATAGCAGAGCCCGCCGTTTAACGAAGAAAGTTGAATTACCTTTGTCCATTGTTTACATACCTAGCACTATTAACGCATCTGATAAAATTGCCGTTCGTGTAAAATTACCTGAAAAACAAGCCAAAACAGTTGTATTGATTTTGCACGGGGCGACATTACCTAGCATTATCTTTGATTTGCCTTGTGCTCAAGATAAACCAACTATGATGGAGAATTTTGCAAACAAAGGGTATGCGACATATTCGCTAGATTTCAGGGGGTATGGTCTATCATCAAAACCAACTGAAATAGATGATCAATCCATGGCTGGGTTTCCGCTTATTACCCATACGGATGCCGCAGCAGATGTAGACGATGTGGTTCAGATGATACAAGAACACCACCCAGGTGTGCCTATTATTTTAGTTGGCTTTTCCTGGGGTAGCAGCATTAGCGGCTACATTGCCACTCATTCAAATTGGGTTTCGAAATTAGTGCTTTTGGGGCCAGTTTATAGTTACCAAAACCCAGCTTGGCAAGAATTAGCGGACCCTAGTGATTCGACAAAACTTAACCCCGGCATTAAAAGCTATCGCATTGCATCACGTGAACGTTGGTGTGGTTTATGGGATAGGGAACTAAGGGGGAGGGATGCTTCATGGCGTAATCCTAGCACATTTAAAGCACTGCTTGACCATATTGAAAGCACTGACGTGGAATGGGCTGAAAAGACTAAAAACAAAGGCTGTATTCGCATTCCAACGGGTGTGCTGGCAGATGCTTTGCGAACCTATAATCAAAACCCTATTTATGATGCTACAAAAATAAACTGCCCGACTTTAGTATTACGCGGAGAATACGACACGGCGAGCTTGTGCGCAGATGCTGATGGATTAATGGCGGCTCTTACTTGCCAGAAACAGCGCATAGATATTGCTGATGCTACTCATTATGGAATTTTAGAACAGAGTGCCGAACAGTTTTTCGAAGCCATTACTGATTTTATTGAGGACGATTACCCCCTTTAAGTATGAGACATAATTTTGCTATGATTTATTTATAACCTTATAAATTTTGATTGTATGATCCGTTATTGTCTTGCCGTTTTACTTTTTACTTTTAACCTGCACGCTTTAAAAATTGAAATCACCAAAGGTGATATTCAGCCAGATCCCATAGCTGTGGTGGATTTTCATAACCCCGACGGTATTGATAAGCTTGGGGAAGATATTGCGAAGGTCCTTATTAATGACTTAGAGGCATCTGGCTTGTTTGTAGCCATAGGAAAAACGGCATTTTTACAAACCGCAGATTCCTTGGTGGCAAGCGGCCCTAATATGAGCAACTGGCGCCCCCTAAAAGCACGTTTCTTGGTGTACGGAGAAGTAAAAAAGCTAAGCTCTGATAAAATTACAATAAGCTTTCGCTTGTTTGATGTGTTAACAGGTCAACAAATGCAAGGGCTTTCCTATAACGGTGAACAAAAGAATTGGCGCCGCATGACCCATATTATGGCTGATAGCATTTATGGTCGTACAACTGGTGAAACGGGTGTGTTTGATTCTAAAATTGTCTTTATTGAAGATATAAACAATGACCGTAAAAACCCTAAAAAACGCATGATGATTATGGATTGGGACGGATTTAACCCCCAAGCTTTAACTGACGGTAAAAATTTAGTGTTAACCCCGCGTGTTTCACCTGATGCACAAAAGGTCGCGTATCTTTCTTACATCAATCAACAGCCACGTGTTTACATTATGGATTTGAAAAATAAGTCTTCAAAAGAACTTGGGCATTTTCCGGGCATGACCCTTGCTCCAAGATTTTCTCCTGATAGCAGCAAGGTGGTTATGAGCTATGAAAAAGATGGAGCCAGTGCAGTTTATATAATGGAAGTGGCCTCAGGAAAAAAGAACCAGCTAACGGAACATAGGTCAATTGATACATCTCCATGTTATTCGCCAGACGGTAACCAAATTGTGTTCGTGTCTGACAGAGACGGACCAAAACCCCAACTATTTGTCATGGACACAAGCGGCGGGAACGTACGGCGCATTAGTTTTGGAAAAGGTGGATCAAGATACTTCCAACCAGCTTGGTCGCCTCGTGGTGATTTAATCGCCTTCACAAAACAAGTAGAAGGCACCTTCTACATTGGCGTGATGGCCCCTGATGGTACTGGTGAGCGTTTGATTGCCCAAGGGTACATGGTTGAAAGCCCGACTTGGTCACCCAATGGAAGATACATTATGTATTCACGCCAAGGTAGTCTTCTTGATAAAAGCCAAATTGACATGATTGATTTGACTGGTAGAAACCGCAGGCGTATTCCAACACAAAAAGGTGCGACAGATGGTTCTTGGTCACCTTTAATGACATCTATCATGGCAAATGATTAAGGCTGCCTGTGGAACAAATAGTTCATTCAGATTCGCTTGATTTTTGGACGGAAAACTTTGGTGATGCAAAGAACCCAGCACTTATATTGATTATGGGCGTTGCAGGGCAGGGCATCATGTGGAGTGATAGCTTTTGTGACCTGCTTTCTAAAAATTTCTTTGTGATTCGGTATGACCACCGTGATGTGGGGCAATCATCGCATATTAACTACATGACCAAACCATACGGCCTGCGCGACTTAAGCAATGATGTTATACGTGTTTTAGACGGATACAACATACAAAAAGCGCATTTGGTTGGCACCTCGATGGGTGGGTATTTGGCACAGCTTTGCATGCAACAAAAACCAGAACGTTTATTAAGTGTAACGCTTATTATGAGCACGATTGATTTTTCATCAATGAGTAAAGCAATGCTTGGCAATTTGGCTGCTAATGATTTGCCCCCACCTGAAAAAGAAGTTCTAGATGGCCTGAAAACTATTGGGGCAATTGATCCATCTGATTTTGATTCTTGGTTATTTAAAAGCCTTAAGGTACTTAAGTTATTTAATGGTAAGGAAAGTCAGTTTGACGAAGCTGAGTGGGTCCCCATTCTTGAAAGGGCGTACTTAAGACGCAATAAGGATATGCCACCCAATATTATGCATAATCATGTTATGGCGTGTGCGCAGGGACCAATGACTTATTACAATGTGCAAGCCACTTGCCCGGTTCATGTTATCCATGGCGGTGCTGACCCTATGTTGCCTGTGGTTCATGCAAGAAAAACAGCTAGTCATTACGATGCTACGCTTACTATTATAGAGGGCATGGGGCACGCTAGACCAAAAGCTTTTGAAAATGAGATAGTGACTGCTATGGAGCAGTTTTATGCATGAATAATCTGGAATTCAATAAAATATTTGCAAGCTTTTTGGTGGCATTACTGTGCATGCAAGTTTTTCATTTAATTGGTGAGGGTTTGGTGCATCCAACCTACTTAGAAAAAAACATTTTGGGCATTGATGGTGGCACGGAAGTCTCTTCAAATCCCAAAGAAGCAGAAAAAGCACTTGAACCAATAGGCCCTTTACTTGCTACGGCTAATGTGGCAAATGGTGAAAAAGTTGCAAAAAAATGTTTACAATGTCACACCTTTGAAAAAGGTGCTTCCCACAGAACGGGGCCTAACCTATGGGGTGTTGTTATGAGTATGGTTGCTCATGCAGCAGACTACGCGTATTCTCAAGCTATGAAGTCTCATGGCGGTAAGTGGGATTATGAAGCGCTTAATGCGTATTTACACAAGCCACGCGATTACATTAAGGGCACTAAAATGTCGTTTGTAGGACTTTCAAACGCTCAGGAACGGGCAGACTTAATAGCATATTTGCGCAATCAGTCTGACAACCCCGCCGCCTTACCTTAATTATAAGGTTTGGCTCGTAATTCAGCAGACCAATGCTGCAGATACCAGTTTATAGTGGCATCAAGTCCTTCATTTAATGAAGTGTTGGGATTCCAGCCTAATTGATTGCTGATTTTTTCGTTGTCATGAGTGTGATGCGCATCATTGCTTGTTCCATCTTGAATTAATTGAATAAGCGATTCAAATGAAGGAATTCCAGGATGTTCTATTTTCTTTTCTAAAATTTGGCACATGGTTTTAATGAGGTTTAAGTTCGAGCGTTCTTGCTCAGCACCAATGTGATAGGCTTCACCAGGAATCCCATTTTCCACAATCAGACCAATAGCTGCAACTGCATCATCAACATATAGCCAGTCACGCATATTTTCCCCGTTTCCGTGTACAGCTAGTGGCTCACCTGACAAAGCTTGCTGAAGAATACTTGGAATTAATTTTTCAGTGTATTGGCGGGGTCCGTAAACATTTCCTGAATGAATAGTAATTGTTGGCAGACCATAGGTGTGATGATAGGCCCTTACAAAATGATCTGCACTTGCCTTGCTTGCAGCATAAGGACTATTAGGTTGGTAAGTGGAGATTTCATTTCCATACACTTCATCAGTTGAAAAATGGATAAATTTGAATTTTTCTTGAGCACTTGGTGATAAATTTTTCCAGTAAGCTAAAGTTTCTTCCAGTAAATTAAAAGTACCTATCACGTTATTGATTAGAAATTGTTCTGCTTTTTGTGAAGCATCATCCGTGCGTGACTCGGCAGCAAAATGAACTACACAATCAGGTGTGTGAAATGCAAAAGTATTTGCAACTAAAGAGCGATTATTAATGTTGCCATGCATGAAAGTGTATAAAGGATTGTTTTCAATTTCGTTTAAGTTGGCAAGCTGACCCGCATAGTTAAGACTATCAATATTAACTAAAGGGTTTTGTCTTTCATTTATCCATTTCAGTATGAAATTTGACCCTATAAAGCCGCAGCCACCAGTGGTAAATAAGCGCATGTTCTATGCATATTACACATTTCACCTATGATAGTAGTACCTATATTGTTAAGGATTAGTTAAAAACTATTTGATGTAGGCTAAGCAACCATTTCAGTTATATGTTCATGTAAATGTGTTGGCTTTGAGCGAGTCGGCCATGGGTCATGGAGGTCGCTAAGGTAGGCCTCCAGCTTTTCAATTTTGAGGCGAATTTCATGACCTTTTGAAAATACTAAATGCACCCAGGTGTCCTTAGGTGTTTCCTTAACATGAATATGTAGTAAGTTTAAAATTCTATCTTCCGCTGAATGTTGTTCGAACCCCTTGCGCTGTACGCTTTGGACGTGGCGAAAAAGTAGCCCGACATGAGAACGGTAGTGCAAAGGCTTTCCTTCATGTTTATCTTCATGATTCCAACAAAAACGATTTACCAAAAGAGTAAAACTATTTTTTTCATGCACCATCGTAACCATAGGACAAAGCCCGTCACGCAGTTGTTCCGCCATGTGGTTAAGGTCAGTGGTGTCTAGGGCACGCATTTTTATCATCTTATTAGCTGGTATCATTGGTGCTTTTCCCTTGGATTTTTACAGAATCTTTTTTAGTATAACTTGTAACTCACTGAAAATACAAAATTTATGGAAAAAGTTGTTCACCTAAACACTCAAAACGCCCAAGAACTTGCTGAGCAAGCATCTGAGTCCTTTCAAACAAGGCGAGCAACTGTTTCAGCTTTGGAAGAGATGCTATATAAGCCTATTCCAGTGCTTGATCATGGGTTTATTCGCGTGGTTGATTACATGGGGGACGATTCTGCAATCGTTCAAGCAGCTAGGGTTTCCTACGGCAAAGGCACCAAAAAAGTAAGTGAAGACCGCGGGTTGATTAATTACCTTATGCGTCATTGGCATACTACGCCTTTTGAAATGTGCGAAATCAAATTTCATGTAAAGGTTCCAATTTTTATTGCACGTCAGTGGATTCGCCATCGTACAGCCAATGTAAACGAGTATTCAGCACGGTATTCGATTCTCGATAGAGAATTTTACATGCCCAATATTGAAAATATGGCAGCGCAGTCCAGCATTAATCACCA
>CAYUNR010000031.1:0-5306 GCA_964446295.1 uncultured Candidatus Finniella sp.
CATAAGCAAGTAGCAATTACACCCAACGCCCAAAAATTCGCTTGCCACCCAAACCATTTTAGCAAATGTGCTCCTAACACAGGCGCCACAGCAAACATAATAGGAAAGCTCATGCTATAGGTTGCCATATAACGCGCATATACTGACCCGCTAAACATATCAGACAAAATGGAAATACTAATCACAGATATGCCACCAGCACCAATTGCTTGCAGAAATCGTAATACAATAAATGATTCAATATTCCACGAAAAGCAGCATAGAAAGGAACATACTGAAAATATCCCAAGCGATGACAACATTGCAGGTCTGCGCCCTTTAGTATCACTCCAATGGCCATACAGCATACAAACAACCGCGGCCACAATTGGTGTTTGCATCATACTAAATTGAATCATCCACTCTGATGTTTCAAAATAGCGCTTTAAAAACGGTGCAGCTGGTAAATAAATATCAATACTGGCCACCATCAATACACCAGCGATCATTAATAAAGCTGGGTAAAGGGTTATATACTGGAACCTTGTTAAACCGAAATTTTCCTCAGACATTTACTAATCTCTTTTGCTGCATAGGTAATAATTTTTGAAGCCCCTGCCCGTTTAAAGCTAAGGCAGGTTTCATAAAACGCATCTTCTTCCACAATTGCGCCATTTTTTGCGGCGTACTTTATCATGGCATATTCCCCACTAACTTGATAAACCCAAATGGGCGCGCCAAAGTTTTTAGCCTGTGAAATTATATCTAAGTAAGGCAACCCTGGTTTTACAATTATAGCATCAGCACCTTCGACAATATCTTGTTTAATGTCGCGCAAGGCTTCAACAGCATTAGCAGGATTAAGCTGATAAGTCTTTTTATCACCTTGCAGATTCGCCCCAACAGCGCTGCGGAATGGCCCATAAAAAGTTGAGGCATACTTCACCCCATAGCTTACCAATAACACATTGGCGTACCCTTTTGCTTCCAATGCACCACGAATAGCTTGAATCCTGCCATCCATCATATCAGACGGGCAAATACCATCAGAACCTGCTTCAACTTGATTCAATGCCTGCTTAATTAAAACATCTATGGTTGCGTCGTTTTCAACATCACCATTTTTTAATATTCCATCATGCCCATGGGTTGTGTATGGGTCTAATGCCACATCAGTCAGCACCACCATTTTAGGAACGCATTCTTTAATTTTTCTAATAGCTTTGCATATTAAATTTTGCGGATTTAGCGCTTCAATCGCATTTTCTGTTTTTAACGCACTTGGGGTTTTGGGGAATAAAAGTATTGCGCGAATACCCAGCTGATATGCTTCTTCCACTTGCTCCGGCAACTCATCAACCAAATACCGACGCACACCTGGCATTGTTGCAATTTCCGTATCATCCCCAAGTTCACAAACAAAAATCGGCCAAATAAGGTCACTTGGGTTTAAATGGTTTTCCTGAAACAACTCACGCACAGAAGCAGACTGACGCAAACGTCGAAGGCGCAAATTTGGGTACGCTGCTACCGTTAAAGACATTTTATAAAATAACCTTTTTAAACATTAGTTTTTCTGACACGTTGGGCAATAATACGTTGAACGACCTGCTTGAGCTTCACGCTTAATTGTGCCGGAACACGAATCAGTTAAGCAAGGATTACCTTTTTGATCATACACCCTAAACTGATGCTGAAAATACCCAAGAGTTCCATCAACTGTTCTATGATCACGCAGGGACGCCCCACCCGATTCAATCGCCCGCTCTAGCACTTCGCAGATATTCTTCAATAAAAATTGTGTCTGCTTAAGAGTAATGGAATCAGACGCTTTAAAAGGAGATAACCCACTTTGCCAAAGCGCCTCGCAAACATAAATGTTGCCAAGCCCCGCAATAATCGCCTGATCAAGTAACGACGTTTTTAACGGGCGCGCAGTGCGCTGCAACCGTTTATAAAAATCATTCACCTCTATTTCAAAAGGCTCTGGTGCCATTGTTTTTATTGGCGCACACATTTGCCCTTTTGGCAGCAGGTCCATATCGCCAAAACGACGGGCATCATTAAAAGCGAACATCATATCATCAACCTGCCATACCACGTGATCATGCTTTTGACGGACATATTCAGCCACAGAACTTCGCTGAATGCGCCCACTCATTCCCAAATGCATCATCCAAGTGTAATCAGGCAATTCAATAAGAATATATTTTCCACGGCGATTAATTTTGTTAACCACCTGCCCTTGCAAGCGCTCCGCAAACATCGGTGGAAAAGGATTCCTTAAATTTGATCTGTGCAAAACCACATTTTGTAAACTCTTGCCTTCCAGATAGGAACGAAGCCCCCGGCATACGGTTTCAACTTCGGGTAGCTCAGGCACTATGCACGTACCCAAGGTCGTCACCCACAACCCAATAGGTATCAAGCGTTGCTGTTTTAGCCAGGTTAAGAAGATCTTCAAATTTTAAAGCCAAACACCCTGCGGTAGGTGTCATGCTTTCGTTCATCTGGTGAATAAAGATTGCGCTTCCGCATTCTGGAATTATCGGATCGGTATTATGACTAGTGGTAATGAAAAGGTCGTACACATTATCTTCTCGCCATAGTTTCTCATGGGAAAAAGGGTGTGGCGTAGTAATGCACGTGTTGTAAGCAATATCATCTGTGTCATCTGACCAGCCCATATTGGGGGTGATTTCAACAACGGGCAAAACAGTTTTAGGTCGCGATATTTTATCCGGGCGGTAATAAACCGTTAAAAGTTTCCAAGACCCTATAGGTGTACACCAATCCCCTTCTTGTTTAGGTCCTAAAAAATCATTAACCCCCACCCGGCATGGCAGAGTTTTATTTTGCCACAAAACCTGTTGATTATTAATTTGCCGCAATATATTCATTACGAACTCTTCATATTCGTTAAGCACCTTGCGACCGTATCAAGCACATTTTCCATGGTTGTAGTAGCTGTCATCGCTTCACCAACGGTTTCAATGCTCATTCCATATTGCCCTAACACTTTTTTTGTTATGGCATCTTGATAAGGAATGTAGGGATTATTTGAAATAAACAAAAAGTCCTTATCTTTTACATCCCCAAAATCTTTTGTCATTTCGCGTAATGTATCTTCAGCACTAGCTCTTGTACCATCTGGTTGCTGACCTGATTGTATTGAAATGGTTGGAATGTCTTTAAAGGAATCTGGCTTAGGTGTTTGTTGCCATATTTCATTAACCATTGCCATTTCAGTAGTAGCCGCCCCTTTGGTTTCTAATACTTTAGCCATTTCTTTATCAGCGTCATTTCCAATTTTCAAATCACGGGTTGAACCAAGTAAATACACTTTATCCCAAGTAACACCCTGCTGCTGAAGCTTCATTAAAAATGCAATGCGATCTTGAACTCTTGGTGTGGTTGCACCAAAAATAACAACCGCATCATAGTGCTTTTTGGTTGGAAGCTTTGCTTTTGCTAGACTAGAGTTTTTCACTACTTCGGTCAGTTTAGCTCGCTGTGCATCATCAAACAGGCTATACACGTCCCATAGCTCAAATCCCTTTGGGCGAATCCACCTGAAATTACTTTGTTTCACAGCTGTTTCAAGGCTTTCAACACCACTTGTATCAGTGATTCTGAAAATATCTTTTAACAATTGCGTTGGCCCATTATTCCAAATTGTTTCGCAGCTAAATAGTGTGCTTACAAATGCCAAGGATATAAAAAATTTTTTCATGCTAATTTCTCCTGTATTAATGCGCGTGTTTCAGCAATGCCAAATAGCGCAATGAAAGAACCCATACGCGGTCCCTCTGCTTGCCCTAACAACACTTCATACAACGTTCCAAACCACTGACGTAGGTCAGAAAACGCAAACTGTTTACCAACCTCAAATACAATGCCTTGCAGGTCTTCCGCTGTGCTTTCAAATGAGATATCCTCCAGTTCATCATGTAAGCGTTGCAAAGCTTCACGCTCCATTTGATTTGGCGCTCGGTATTGTTTTTTGGGTTTTACAAAATCTTGATAGTACTTCACCGCATAGGTAATCATTTCTGCTAAAAATGGCATAGATGCTTCATCGGCACCCGGCACATAACGCTTCACAAAACCCCACAAAATACTACCTTCATCAGCATTCACAACGGATGCCAAGTTCAACAATATGTTAAAGCTTAAACCGCTTTCAGCAGATGGGGCCTTACCACCATGAATATGCCAAACCGGGTTATCATATTGCTCTGGGCTAAATTTGCTTACGTGCTGCAGGTATTCATCTACTGCTTTAGGAATAACATCGAAAAACAAACGCTTAGCTTTTTTAGGCGCTTGGTACATAAAATATGCCAAGCTTTCTTGTGGTGCATAGGTTAGCCATTCGTCCATGCTTAGGCCATTGCCCTTAGACTTACTAATTTTTTGACCAAGATCATCTAGAAACAATTCATAGGTTAAATTTTCAGGCGCACGTCCGCCAATAATCCTGCATACTTGCGATGATAACTTAACTGAATCAATTAAATCCTTGCCGGACATTTCATAATCAACTCCAAGGGCCTTCCAACGCATACCCCAGTCGATCTTCCACTGCAACTTGCAACTTCCTCCGGTAATTTTGACCTCAACTAGTTGATCTGTTTCCGGATCTTTATAAACAACTGAATCACTTTCCGGGTGCACTTCGACCATTGGCACTTGTAAAACGTGCCCTGTTCTAGGACATAGTGGCAAAAATGGACTGTAAGTCGCGCGACGTTCTTCGCGCAAGGTTGGCAACATAATACCCATAATTTCATCGTAATGTTGCAGTACTAATTTCAAAGACGGATCAAACCGCCCAGATGTATACCAGTCAGTGGAACTTTGAAATTCATATTCAAAGCCATAACTATCCAAAAAGCGTTGAAGCATTGCATTATTATGGTGACCGAAGCTTTCAAATTTTTCATAAGGGTCTGGCACCTTAGTTAGCGGCTTGTTCAAGTATTTAGCCAGCATGTCTTTATTGGGAACGTTATCGGGAACTTTACGAAAGCCATCCATATCATCAGAAAAACAAAATAATCGGGTAGGAATATCACTAAGCGTTTCAAACGCTTTACGAACCATAGTTGTGCGTAATACTTCGGCAAACGTTCCAATGTGTGGCAATCCCGAAGGTCCATAACCAGTTTCAAAAAGCACATAGCCTTTTTCAGGTGTCTTGCCCTGTAAGCGTGCTAACACCCGCTTTGCCTCTTCAAATGGCCATGATTTAGCATCAAATTGTGTATTAGAAACCATAGAATTGTTAGACATAACCTAGCTATAAAACCTTTAAAAAACTGATT
>CAYUNR010000031.1:5316-17097 GCA_964446295.1 uncultured Candidatus Finniella sp.
ACTGATTTAGTCTATATAAAATGTGTTTAAAGCTCAATCGCTAAAACCAGGAAACACAGGAACAAAAAACCCCATAGCTTTTAACCATAGGGATTAAATAAACAAATTAAGAAACTGCTGGGTTAAAAATCTTTTTGATTGCGACTTTAAAATGAGCACCATCAGTATTTGGTTCAGCGTCCATAAAAGCACCAACCCAAGTTACCATCGCATCAAGTGCTTCTTCTTGATTAACATCAAGATTTGCCACCATTGAAGCAATTTCTACACGCAGTTCATCAGAACAAGGAACCGTTGGCAATATGGCTTTAGCGCGACCAACCCAACCAGAAGAAACATGCATATTTCCCATTAATTCCTCAAGCCCAGTCGACTCAGATGCATTAGATACCGCAACCACCACTATTAACATTAAACTCTTTAGATAATTCATATTCTTAACTCCTATAAAAAAATTCCCATTGTATAGGGTTCACAAAGTCAAGACACATAACATATTTTAATTCCAAATAAAAGTTTTTTTATTGTTAAAATAGATCGACATTTGCCATGTAATGGTTACTTGGGGCACGCTTGCGAACTGCTGGACACTGCGGAGATGAAAACGGAGATAAAGGAGGAGACCCTATAAAAAAGCAAGGGGACAATGTAGGCTGGCGGCTGCAGTCTTCAGGAAGAGTAAGGGTAAGAACATTAGTATCCAAATCAGACAAGCTCAAAACTGCCTCGTTTCTTTTCATCTTCGCAGCACTTACGCCGAATCCAAAACTCATCACTCTTTCGTAAAAACTTTCAGTTACAACCGTATACATAAAATAAAACATTCCCACGATCGGCGGACCATACGAAAAAGATATGTCTACAAAAAGTACTGGAAATTGGTGTGATGAAAAAGCCGATGAAGCAGAATATGATGTGGCATATTTTTTAATAAGATTCTCTTCAGAAACAAATTCATCTTCCGCAAAAATCATCATGTTTGACAGTAGTACCACTAGCATCAATTTTTTAAAGTACTTCATTTTTTATAAAATCCTAATTTAATATTGTGCTTTTAATGGATAAGTACTGGTGATGTTGGTGAATGCCCTATGTACCAATCGATTGAGCGACCACGATTTCTACTTACATCTGAATCTGTTGGAATTGCAATAGAAAGCCCAGAATGAAGAGTAGATTTTTGCTCTGTTTCTGGCTCTTTCCAATGTTTACTTAAATCTTGCGTTGCTCTCCTTGAACTAAAGCCTGGTTTTTTTTCTTCTGCGAGACCAGAAGTGAGTGGCACAACACGAGAATTAGTAATTAAGGCAAATGCATCATACCATGAATATTTCGTTTCTTTATTTGTTAGCAGAAAGATAAATAGCTGATTCAATTCACGACATGGACCGTACAGCATAAGCATGGAATCAACTGGAATAGAGCACGAAAGAGTAGCTGCTGTGCTTTTCTTTTCCACAGGTTCATTTTCTAAAAATTCTCCACAAAATAATCCTGAAAAAATCACAATTTTGGCCGCCAATACTGCAAATGCCAAACTCCTAAGTAACTTCATGCTCAAGCCTCTTTAAAAAATGAATTTCTTTATGTGCGGAATAAACGCATATAAAAGTGTGTATTAAAAATTTTTAGGAAAAAACATGTTTTTTATGCAATTCTGTTATGCAAAAAATCAATATTCATTAGAATAACAATCCGGACTATCACTTGCATGTTCACCGTAAACATTCAAGCTGTCCCTAGAATCTGTTTTCTTTGAAGGCGATAATGTTGCCTTGCTAAGATTTCTAGCTATAGATGAAATTCCCTGCTGTAGACTCTCATTTCTTTGTGCGCCAATAGCAGGACCACCAACTCTTTTAGAAGACACTTCATCAAGCAGTCTTATAATTGCCTTCGGATCATTTGTAAGCAAAACCTCTTCAACAGATTCCCACACAGTAAAATCTAGCTCTGATTTAATTTTGAATAGCTTATTTTTAGCAGTTTGAATTGCAACTTCCTTTAATACATCAGCTGTTAAGTTTTTGTAAGAACTAGCAAAAGCAGCTTCATTCGCAATTACCAAAATCTTCCTTCCTTTTATCACTGGTGTACCCTGCGTTATTTGTACAACCTCGTCTTCATCACCGCTAAAATCTGATATCTCGCCCCCCACAGCATACCCGTTAGCTGTAAGAAAGGTCGATGTTAACCCTATTGATAACAAGTATTTTAAGCACTTCATTTTCTAGATCTTTCTCCTACAATTAGCTTATTTCTTACAAATTCCGCCCTCGGAAAGAACCAAAGAAGGAACTTGTACAACAACATAAAATAGATCAGTGCTTAATTATTCAGCACCATCAGTAGAAACACCACCATTAGAAGCAGCATCACCATCAACAGAAGGAACAGAAAAAACAGGGACAAGATTCAGTTCCAAAGCTCCAAGGGTCTCATCTAATGCCTGCATTATATTCTCAGGATTTTCTTGAATTATTCTACGCAATATGCTGTTTAAAGATTCAGGCTCAGCAGCACCTTCCTCACGCACTGCAGTACTCAAAGGATTACTTGTACTACTTCTGTCCTCTAAATCTTCACCGCCCCCTGCAACAGCCATCGCCATGGTCATTAAAACTGTACATATTAAATTTTTTAGGCTTTTCATATTTCAACTCCTAAATAAAGAAAATATTTCACTTGGTGAATAACCCCCAACAAAAGTATGAATCAATAAATTTTAAAAAGAAACATGCTGTCTTTTTGGTGATTTAAAATAAAAAAATTTTAAATAGATATTATCAAAATATTAATGTTTTTTAAGTTTAATAAACATAATTAATAGATTGTGAATTATTCTAAAAATGCAAATCAGAAAATTACTTGTTTTAAGAAGTTTAGCAATTATGCTATTTGCAGTGTGTCTACAAACACCAGAATGTCATGCAAAAAGTAATCCAGCTGGCAAAGCTTTTAAAAAAGTAGGAAAAGCTGTTGGTGGCTCCATGAAAAAAGCCAAAAAATTGCTGGGTGATGTAAAAAAAATATTCAAATGCATAGCTCCTATTGGCAAGGCATTTGCAAGCGCCACCAAAAATCCTAAAAAAGGCAAAAAGGCTCTTCAAAGCATAGACAAATGCATGAAAAGCGTAAAAGATCTTTCTAAAATATGCGACAGTCCAGCAACATTAGCCTTAACAGCTGTTCCAGAGGCTGGCCCGCAACTTTCTCATGGGTGCGGAATTGCCTCTAAATACGAAGGAAAATATGATTCAATCATGGAAAAAATTGAAAAAGCAGAATCTATTGTGAGTAATCCTGCAGCAGCAGCTGAAGCTACGGTTGAAGCTGCAGTAGAAGAATAATTTTTAGAACCTCTAAAAAATAGACTCAGTGCACCAGTTTAACTATTGATCGAATTAATTAAACTACCCAAAATTCTTAGATGAACCAGAATCAACGCTACGACTTTCAACATCAGCATCGTAACCATCCTCTGTTGGCAAATCCCTTATATACACTTCAAGCGATCTTAAAACATGCAAAACATCTTGATTTAGCAACCGTTGATTTTTTTGAGTGCTTGTTGGTTCAATACTAGCTGGTGAGTCTTCCTCTTCTGCTAACTCTTCATCTGGAGTGATTTCGCATGCTCTTAGCATATTTTCAGCATCTTTAAATTTCTGATCACCAGAACCATGCAATACAGCAATGACATCTTCAATTTTCTTTTTTGAACTTTCAGCTAAATGAGGCAACATGCTCGCTAATGTAGTTATAGTGCTAATCTCTAAATCTATAGGGTCAGCTAAACTAATGTCTGATTTAGGAGAATCCGCCGCTATCCCAGTAGTTGATGCTACAACCCAGTCTGGTTCGGCTAACTGTAAGATACCTGCAATAGTTTCTCCTGGAAAAATGGACGGTATCGTCAATAGCATTGCGCATATCGACTTTTTTAATATTTTCATTGGCTAAACTCCTAAAAACATTTTCTTGGGCATTTGCCCTTAGATAAAGTCTGCAGGAATAAGGTTTAGAAATAGTAAAAAACCCGGTGTAATTTTTAACACCGGATTTAATTTTAGCGACTTGAATTGTTAGATATTACAATCACCTTTCACAAGCAAGCATACCCATGGTATAAAGCTCGCATAGAAGCGTTCCATACGACTGGCTGTACTGTATCATCACCACGAACAACAATTGTTTCTTTCAATACTGTTGAACCATCAGCTGGCATTTTTGTTAAGTCAGATAAAATACGTGAAACTGCAAATTGTTGTGCCTGCAGTACACTCAAGATGCTTTCTAATGACGCTCTTGCTTCTATAACATCTGGCTTCTCAAGCGCAAGAAAGTTCATGGCAGACTCAACTTCTTCAGCATTACTTTGTGCACCGCTTTCAAAACTTTGAAGCACCTTATTTAGATCATTGATAACTACACCCATTGCATAAGGAACAGAAGGTACTTGGACGTCATTACGCACTGTTTTTCTTAAAAGTCCAGCTATTGTCGCCGGGCTATAATCTCCACTTGTCGTGCCTACTATAGAACTCTCATCAAACGGGACTCCATCCCCCAATGCCAAAATACCTAAAAATACAGAAGACGGTTTAGATATGCCAACCGGAGCTTCCCCAGCTACTAAATGCTCATCATGCATCGAAAAACCAGTAGCCGTTGTGACAAGTATTATTAACACTAAACTTTTTAATAACTTCATATTTCAAACTCCTAAAAAATAATATTTCGCACAGCGCATGCAATCGCTTATAAAATTCTGCAAGAAAAAATTCTATAAATAAATAGGTTTTATTTTCATGAGTAAAAATCTAAAAATCCACGAAAAAAACCAGCACAAATAAATGCGCTGGTTCCTTTGTCGTTATTTAGTTTTGGTTAATTATGAAAGATCACCTTCTTCAGTACTGCTTTCTTGATCTACTTGACCAGCAACAGTGCTTTGCCTTTGAAGATCGCTTGTTCCAATACCTAATCTCATAACACTTGAAGATACGTCATCAACTGTACCACCATGAGTTCCTGTATCATCATCTGAATCAACCAATTCAGAAGTTGCAGAACCTACTAAAGAACTTAATGCATCATAAGCACCAGCAACGCTGTCCATAACGCTTGTAAGCTGATCTATAGTTGTAGTTGCAGATACAGTAAAAGGGTTAAATGTGTTTAATCTTGTTGTTAAATCTGTAACAAGGCGAGACAATTCAATTTTCGCTACTTCGTTTACTGTCAAAGAAAACACAGTGCTTCCTTCTGAATCAGCACTTACATCGCTACCAATATCATACGCAGTTAGTATGCCAGTTGTTGTTTGCTTCCAAGTATGAGTACCAACCACCTCACTTTTCAAAACATCAGACACAGACCCGACATTTACCGCTCCGGTACCTGCATCAACAGAAGTGAATGTACCTGTTTCCAACACATCAATCGCTCCAGAAACATTATTTGTAGTTAATAATCCCAAAACTGTTTCAATTGTAGCTTTTGAAGCAGTATCTACCTGACCAATTAAACGAGCAAGACTTATAGCAGCAACTTCGGTTGAGCTTAATGCCATAACAGAGGTGTGGTCTACTGTGTCTGTAAGAATAATAGATCCAACTACTCCTTGGTTAGGAACAATACTACCATCTGTGTTTATTTCAAGACTATCACCTACTGTACCAATCCCCCTGGTTTGAGCAACAATTTGATCACTTGTTAAACCATCCGTTGTTAATTCCGTACCTTCTTCAGAAACAGACGCAATAATCGTCGCCGTAGAAACCAACATTGTTAACACTAAACCTTTTAATACCTTCATATTCTAAACTCCTAAAAATTGGTAATATTGAACATTAATAATATGTAACATGGCAGAATAACTGCCAATAAAAGTCTGGTACAAGAAATCTCAGAAGAAAACATGTTTTATTTACATGTCTTAAATGTTTAATATGCATACCTATAAAATTTTACTAAAATTTTATAGGTGTAGCCGGTAGCAGTAATTACTACTAGCCCTACCTTAAAGGTCTTCGTCACCAAGCTCTTCAATACGGGGAAGCTCGTCTTTTGAAGTTCCAACATTACTAGCAACCATCTGAACAGGCTCAGGGTTATATAATGCCCAGACAACCTGCAAAAGATTATGCACTCCTGCTATTTCACTAGTTAATACACCAAGCACAGATTGAATAGTATTCAAGACGCCAACAGAAATTAGCTCGCTTCCACTTGTTAATCCTGTAAGTGCTGTAATAGCATCCTCAGTACTGTTCGTACCTTTGCCTAACGTGCTCAAGACTGTTGAAAGAACACTGCTTGTGTTTTCGTCAACGCTACCTTCAGTCATTAAGCGAGTAAGGCTTATAGCAGCAACTTCGGTTGAGCTTAATGCCATAACAGAGGTGTGGTCTACAGTGTCTGCAAGAATAATAGATCCAACTACTCCTTGGTTAGGAACAATACTACCATCTGCGCTTATTACAAGACTATCACCTACTGTGCCAAGCACTGCAGTTTTAGCAACTGTTTTAGCAACTGTTTGACCATCAGTTATGCCTTCACTAACAGAAGTATCCATTGCAAAGATCGTCGCCGTAGAAACCAACATTGTTAACACTAAACCTTTTAATACCTTCATATTCTAAACTCCTAAAAATTGGTAATATTGAACATTAATAATATGTAACATGGCAGAATAACTGCCAATAAAAGTCTGGTACAAGAAATCTCAGAAGAAAACATGTTTTATTTACATGTCTTAAATGTTTAATATGCATACCTATAAAATTTTACTAAAATTTTATAGGTGTAGCCGGTAGCAGTAATTACTACTAGCCCTACCTTAAAGGTCTTCGTCACCAAGCTCTTCAATACGGGGAAGCTCGTCTTTTGAAGTTCCAACATTACTAGCAACCATCTGAACAGGCTCAGGGTTATATAATGCCCAGACAACCTGCAAAAGATGCGGCTTCAATGTAAGAACATCCTTTCCTGTAATAGTTGATAGCGCGCTCACTATGCGCGGGATGTCTGGCTGTCTTGGCTCTACAACTTCTTCAATTGCTTTACCAAGAGGGTCCATAGAAGCAAAGTATCTGTAGTTATTCCTGCACCACCACTAGCTGCAGGTTCAGCATCAATTTCTTGAATCGCAACCCCTTCCATCGCAAAAGTGATTGGTATTTGCATGCACACTAAAAGTGCTAAATTTTTTAATAATTTCATCTTGTAAACTCCCTTTAAAAAGTAGACAGAAAAATACCTGCCTAAAAAAAGTCTAGAGGTAAGAAAGTTAACAAAAAGTAAAAAAATCTTGGGTGGTTATTCGCATCTTTTATTTTGCGGAACATCAACGACAACTTTTTGCTCAAAGCTTCCGTTCCTAGCCCTAAAAAAGAATTCAAACGTCAAATTCTTAACCCCACACAAGGTTGATTTAATGCCCATTAACATCAAGTGTTTTCCGCCACGTTGCAGAAAAAGCGTAGCCCCGGGCGCAATTTCCATTTCAGGAATTTCTATCATTTCCATGTATTGGGTGCCATTTTCATCTTTCCGGGGAACATGATCATGCAATTCAACCCGGTCGAAAACCACAGGTAAAGCCTCCACTTTATACAAAGTCACCGCAAAGGAATTACCATTGTAAATGCTAGCATACCCTGCCCCATTTTTCGGGCCATTAAGAATTTTTAACTCTAAATTTTTGACAGAAACCTTATCACTTGCCAAAAGAACAGGGAACATGAATAAAAAAACAATCCAACGCATAGCCACAAGCTAAATAATTTCACTATACTGAACATATGATCTTTAGATTGGTTGCGCAATGACATTGCCTTTGGTAGTGATCACAGGCCTTTCAGGAGCAGGCAGAACAACTGCTTTGAAGGCTTTAGAAGACCAAGGATATCAAGCAATTGATAACCTACCCTTACTTATGATGCCAGCCCTTGTTGAAAACATTATTAATAATTCATCATCAAACGCCCCCGTTGTTGTTGGCCTAAGATCAATTGATTTTACAGCCCCCCAGGTTGAAGCGCTCATCAAAGGCCTGCGGGCAAACCCAGCCATTGAATTACGCATTATCTATTTAGAATGCAGTGAAGAACAAATTCAACAGCGCTATAATGAATCACGGCGCCCTCACCCAGTTGAAGCGCTGCATCTACAAGAAGCCATTGCACTAGAGAAAGCTCAACTTGCCCCTTTGCAAAAAATTGCCGAAATGCAGCTCAACACCACCGACCTTACAGTTCGTCACCTTCGCAAAATTTTGCAGCACTACTTTTCAGAAAATCCAGAACAAGAACTCAAAATTCAGCTGCTTTCCTTTTCCTATAAGAAAGGCATCCCACAAATTGCCGATCTAGTTATTGATGTGCGCTTCTTAAGCAATCCGTTCTATGACACCCAATTACGCCCCTTATGCGGCAAAGATAAAAAGGTCGAAGACTACATAAAGCAAGACTCACGTTGGATGATAGTAGAACATCATTTTAAAGAATTTTTAATGGGTGCTATTCACGGATACAAGGAACAGGGCCGTTTCTACCTAACAATTGCATTTGGCTGCACCGGCGGACAACACCGCAGCGTGTTTATAACTGAATTTTTTCATAACATTCTTAAAAAATTGCACTATGATTGTATGGTTGAACACCGGGACTTAAGGACAGATAATTTATGATTGGTATATTACTTCTCACCCACGGCCCATTGGGTCATGCACTTGTTGAGACACTTGAAGGCATAATGGGCCCGCAAGAACATATTATGTGTATTGCTTTTCGTCCAAATGATGATGCTGAAATAAAGCGCAAGGAATTGTATAAAGCAATAGATGAACTGAACACAGGCAGAGGCGTAGTAATTTTAACCGATATGTTTGGGGGCACTCCATCAAACTTAGCAATGTCTGCCTTAGGCGTGAAACCCATTGAAGTAATTGCCGGGGTGAATTTGCCCATGTTTATTAAGTTTGTAGAAAACAGAAAAAACACAGTACTTCCAGAAGCAGCGCAAAAGGCATTTGATGCAGGGCGCAAATATATTCAAATTGCTTCTACGCTTTTGTCACCTGCGCAAGCTGTGAACGCATGACGAACTATTCTTTTGAAGTAGCGGTTCCAGAAGGTTTACATGCACGACCATGCGCAAAACTTATTGAAATTTTAAAACCTTTTGAACCTGTTCATATAACCTATAATGAAAACGTTATAAAAAACCTATCCATTTTAGATTTGCTTTTGCAAAAAATCCCCACAGGCTCAACAGTTACCATCAGCACAAGCAAATCTCTGCCACCTGAAACAGCAGAGAAATTGCAAAGTGTGTTTTCTGATTTATAAACATTAAAAAACCGCAGCTGTTACACTGCGGTTCAAATTAGGCTGGCATTTGCTGAGCTAACGTACAAACCTTAACTTACCACACAAGTGGTGAAGGATTGTGCCCAGCGTATCTGCAATGTCTTTTCGCTTAACTACTATATCAAGCATGCCATGATCACGCAGGTATTCAGAACGTTGAAACCCTTCTGGTAATTTCTGACGAATTGTTTCCTCAATAACGCGTGCGCCTGTAAAGCCAATAATCGCTCCTGGCTCTGCAAGGCTAATATCACCAAGCATAGCGAAAGAAGCGCTCACTCCGCCAGTTGTGGGGTCAGTCAGCAATGTAAGGTAGGGTAAGCCAGCTTCCTTGACCATTTGCACGGCAATTGTCGTTCTTGGCATTTGCATTAATGACAAAATACCTTCTTGCATACGCGCACCACCGGAAGCAGTAATCGCCAGCATTGGACTATGACTTTTAACGGCCAGCTCTGCTGCTGTTACCATTGCTTGCCCAGCATAAATACCCATTGATCCGCCCATAAATTCAAAATCAAAAATGCATACAACAATGTTATGCCCCTTGATTTGCCCGAAAGCCACCAAAACAGAATCTTCATTACCAGTTTTATGACGATACTCTTTCAAGCGGTCAGCATAGCGTTTTGAATCTTTAAACTTCAGTGGGTCATGAATTGCTTTAGGAACGTCGTGTAGTGTATAAATTCCATTATCAAATAAATTCTGTAAGCGTTCCTTAACTGAAATGCGCATGTGGTTGTCACAATGGTGACACACACCTAAGTTTGCCTTTAAATCCCTATGAAACAGCATGTGCTCGCACCCGGAACATTTCGTCCACAGGTTGTCTGCCACATCTTCTTTTTTATTTATTAAGGCCTGAATTTTAGGCTTTACGAAATTCGTGATCCAGTTCATACGTTTTCCCTAAAGAATGTGGGGAAAAGACTGCCTTTTCCCCACCCATTTTACAACATAGATTTATGCTTCAGCTTTATTCAGCTGCTTCAGCATCTGCCTTCTTCTTTGTTACTTTTTTTGGCTTAGCAGGCGCAGCTTCTTTAGCTTCTGCTGGTTCTGCAGCAGCTTTTTTAGACTTTGCTTTGCTTAAAGCTGTACCCAAAATGTCGCCCAAAGTAGCTCCGCTATCTGATGAACCATAAGTTGATAATGCTTCTTTTTCTTCATCCATTTCACGAGACTTAATTGACAAGCTCACTTTACGAGATGACTTTTCAACTGCAGCAACTTTTGCATCAATTTTTTCACCTACAGCGAAACGGTCAGTACGTTGTTCTGAACGGTCTTTAGCGATATCAGCTTTTTTGATATAACCGCTTAGGCCATTTGCAAGCGAAACTTCCATACCGCGATCATCAATTGCAGTAATTGAACAGGTTACAACGTCACCCTTTTTAATTGATGAGAATGCATCAGCCAATGGATCACCAGTAACTTGCTTCACACCAAGGCTTACACGCTCTTTTTCAGGATCAATATCAAGAACCTTAACTTTTAGCATTTGTCCTTTTGTGAACTGCTTTAGAGTTTCTTCAGTTGTTTCTTCCCAAGCAATATCGTTGATGTGAACCATACCGTCTAATTGGTCATTAATTCCTACGAACAAACCAAATTCAGTTACGTTCTTAATCACGCCTTCGAATACACTTCCAAGTGGGTGATCTTCAACCAATTTCTGCCATGGGTTGTCCATACATTGCTTTAAGCCAAGGCTAATACGACGCTTTGACAAATCAACAACTAGTACAACAACTTCAACTTCTTGACCAACTGTCAAAATTTTACCTGGGTGAAGGTTTTTCTTCGTCCAGCTCATTTCAGTTACGTAAATTAGACCTTCAATTGCAGGTTGCAACTCAACGAATGCGCCGTAGTCAGTAATATTTGTAACTTTACCGGTAACTTTTTGACCTGGCTTGTATTGCAAGTCAATATTTTGCCATGGGTCTGATTCAAGTTGCTTCATACCCAATGAAATACGTTGAGTCTCTTTGTTATAACGAATAACTTGAACGTCAATTGTTTCACCAATTTTCAATACTTCATTTGGATGGTTAATACGGCGCCATGAGATATCAGTCACATGCAGCAATCCATCTACGCCACCAAGGTCAATAAACGCACCGTAGTCAGTAATGTTTTTCACAACACCAGCTACCACTTGACCTTCTGAAAGGTTAGCTACTAGTTCTGTGCGTGCTTCTGCACGTGATTCTTCTAGAACTGAGCGTCGTGAAACAACGATGTTGCTACGGCTCTTGTCCATTTTCAAAATCTTGAATGGTTGTGCAATGTTCATAAGTGGCATTAGGTCACGAATTGGGCGAATATCAACTTGGCTACCTGGCAAGAAGGCAATAACGCCATCTAGATCAACAGCGAAACCGCCTTTTAC
>CAYUNR010000032.1:0-16907 GCA_964446295.1 uncultured Candidatus Finniella sp.
TTACGTCAATCCACCCGCGACGTCCACCTGAAATGTCATCTAACTGCTCTTCAAGATCCGCAGTGAAATCATATTGAACGTATTTGGGGAAATAATGGCTTAAGAACGATGTTACCAATCTCCCGCGCTGGTCTGGATGAAATTGACGTTTTTCAATGCGAACATAATCACGGTCTTGCAGTGTTTGGATTAATGAAACATATGTTGAAGGACGTCCAATTCCTAATTCTTCAAGCTTTTTAACAAGACTTGCTTCAGTATAACGTGGAGGCGGCTGTGTGAAATGTTGCTCTGGTGTTACTGAATTAATGCTTACGGCTTCGCCAACGGTTAAAGGCGGAAGTAATCGGTCGTCATCATCAGAGGCTTTTTCATCTTTATTTTCTTGATTCTCTTGGTCTTTACCTTCTTGATAAAGCTTTAAGAATCCATCAAAAACAAGAGTGGAGCCAGTTGCACGTAAAATTGTTTGTTTATCATGTGAAACAATATCTACTCCAACTTGGTCAAACAGAGCGTTTTCCATTTGGCTTGCAACAGTACGCTTCCAAATAAGTTCATAAAGCTTCAATTGTGCTTCATCTAGATGTGCAGCTATTGATTTTGGGGTGCGAACTACATCCGTTGGGCGAATTGCTTCATGCGCTTCTTGCGCGTTCTTCGCTTTGCTTTTGTACAAACGTGGTGCATCTGGCAAATATTGCTTACCAAAATCTTTTTCAATAAATTCTCTGGCTAATGTTAAAGCATCATTTGAAAGATTGACGCTATCGGTACGCATGTAAGTTACTAAACCAGTAGTTTCGCCATCTATTTCAACACCTTCATAAAGGCGCTGCGCAAGTTGCATTGTTTTTTTAGGGCTGAAGCCAAGTTTCCTTGATGCTTCTTGCTGTAATGTTGACGTTGTAAATGGTGCTGCAGGATTACGACGCACCTGTTTCTTTTCGATATCACCAACAGTGAATGTTGATTTTTCAATAATGTCAGCGGCTGCTTTAGCTGATTCTTCGTTAGGTAAAGAAAACTTATCTAATTTTTTGCCGTTAAGAAAATTCAATTTTGCTAAAAAGTTAACGCTCGCGCTGTTCATGCATTGGGTTTCAACTGACCAATACTCTTGAGTTTTGAAAGCATCTATTTCTTGCTCTCGTTCGACGATCAAGCGCAAAGCAACCGATTGTACACGCCCTGCAGAGCGAGCGCCTGGAAGTTTTCTCCATAAAATAGGCGACAAAGTAAACCCAACAAGATAGTCAAGTGCGCGACGTGCCAGGTACGCGTCTACAAGTTCTTTATTAACTGGCCTTGGGGATTTTAAAGACTCTTGTACAGCACGCTTTGTAATTTCATTGAAAACGATTCTTTGCACATTCATGCCAGTAGTTGTTTTCATCTCTTCTAAAACTTGTTGAATATGCCAAGAAATGGCTTCTCCTTCACGATCCGGGTCGGTTGCGAGAAATAAATTTTTAGCACCTTTTGCTAAAGCAACAATGTCTTTAATGCGTTTTTTTCCTTGTTCATCAAGTTCCCAAATCATGGAAAAATTGTCATTTGGATTTACTGATCCATTTTTTGATGGCAAATCGCGCACATGACCATAGCTAGCAATAACTTTGTAGTCACTACCTAAGTACTTGTTTATAGTCTTCGCTTTTGAGGGCGACTCTACAATTACGACACTTTGTGCCAAGGAAACCTCTGTCTTTAAATTTTAATAAATTTATTCTATTTAGCACCGCACTGTAGCAAGACCAAGTGCTTATGACAAGCGCCGCTCTACAAGTAAGATGAGCATATAACAATTAAAAATACTATCAGAGTATTAATTCAATATAAACACAGAAATTTTTTCTAAATTTTTGGTTACACACATCTCTAGGAAACATGTTTTCCTTATGCTATCGTGTCAGAAAATAAAAGCAATATTACATTGTGAAACGACTCCTCTCTGGGCTACTTGTTCTACTTCTTGCATCTTGTGCAGATGATAGTGAAAAATTTGATGAAATGTCAGTTGAACAGCTGTATTTAATGGCTGTTGATCGCATGGAAGCTAAAAAGCATAAAGAAGCTGGCTTAGCATATGCTGAAGTTGAACGTCAGCATCCTTATTCAGACTGGTCGCTTAATGCGCAAGTTATGGCTGGGTATGCATATTATTTAGCTAAGAAATATGAAGACGCGGAAGAGTCATTCGAAACATTTATCCAACTCCATCCCGGTCATGAATACGTTCCATATGCAATGTACATGCTTGGTTTAATTTCTTATGAGCAGATTCCTATTGTTGAACGCGATCAAACGCCAGCAAAAGAAAGTGCTGATGCGTTCCAAAAATTGATCAATCGTTTTCCCGATTCTAAATATGCCAAAGACGGTAGATTAAAAATTGATTTGATTCGTGATCATTTGGCTGCGAAAGAAGTTGAAGTTGCTAGATATTATCAACAAAAAGAAGCACATTTGGCTGCTGTTAATCGCTTGAAATTAGTGGTTAAAGAATACGAAAAATCAGCGCACGTTGCAGAAGCGCTCTATCGTTTGGTCATTTCTTATCTAGCGATTGGTTTGTATGATGAGGCGCAGGCTTCTGCAGCGGTTCTAGGGCACAATTATAGTGACTCTGATTGGTATGCTTTAGCCTATGAAGCTATGCAAGGGGTTAAACGCTAACGCATGTTACAGACACTCAGTATACGCAATGTAGTGCTGATTGAAGCGTTAGATCTATCTTTCGAATCTGGATTTTGTGTGTTTACTGGTGAAACAGGCGCTGGAAAATCTATTCTTCTCGACGCTTTGTGCCTGGTTTTGGGGCAACGTGGAGAACAAACACTTATTCGAAAAAATGCTGAGCAAGCTTCTGTTTTTGCTGAATTTGAATATGATTCTTACTTTGATGATTTTTTTGAAGAACAAGGCTTACCCAAGCGTGATGTGATTGCTTTGCGTAGAGTTTTACAAACAAACGGACGCTCTAAAGCTTTTATTAACAACGAATCTGTCACGGCACAAACGTTAAAAATTTTAGGTGATCAGCTCATCAATATTCATGGGCAACAAGATCATTTGTTTGAATTAAGTCGTCAACGTGCTCTTTTGGATCAAGCAATTGACTTGAAAATTAGAAATACTGTTGAAGCAGCGCATGAGCATCTTCAAGCGGCTCTTTTTAATTTAAAAGTTTTTGAGGAAAGCATTTCTACTAATCAAAGTCAAAAAGCATTTTTGAAAATGCAGCTGGAAGATTTAAAAAATCTATCGCCTGTTGAAGGCGAAGAAACACTGCTTTTGCAAAAACGCGAAGCAATTGTTGGGTTTGCAAAAATTGCAGACACGGTAGCTTCTTGTTTGACTGGCCTAACATTTCCTAAAGATTTGGCTAGCGAAATAGCGCAACATCAGCAAACCTTAACAAGGTCTAGTCAACCTGGACTAGAAGCCTTAGAAGAAGCTGCTAAGAGTTTAGACCGTGCTTACATTGAAGTTAAAGAAACGCAACAAGCACTACGAGATTTGCTTGATCAGCATCAAGCCCATGCAAAAGAACTGCAAGCATATGACCAACGTTATAGCGAATTGCACTCTGTAGCTAAAAAATATAATATTGCTGGCGATGATTTGTATAACGTTTTGCAAAATTTGCAGGGTCAGCAACAGGCACTTGATGACCCTGAATATGAACGTACTCAGTTACAAAAACAATTGAGTAAAGCTAAGCAAGAATACATAGAAGCTGCTCAAATTTTATCAAAGCATCGAACTCAGGCAGCTAGCATATTAGAAAATAATGTGCATAAAGAACTACCGGATTTATTTTTACCTCATGCTCGTTTTCGTATTAATTTTGTTCCCTTGTCAGAAGCTCACTGGAGTGCATATGGAGTGGAGCAGGTTGTTTTTGAAGTGTGCATGAACCCAGGTCAGCTGTTCACGCCGTTGCACAAAACTGCATCTGGTGGTGAAATGGCACGGTTGATGCTGGCATTAAAGGTGGCGACTGCAAATCAACACAATTTATCAACTTTAATTTTTGATGAAATTGACCATGGTGTTAGCGGTTCAGTGGCGCTTGCAATTGGTAGGCGTTTACGTCGTTTAGGTAAATGCGGTCAAGTTATGGCAATTACTCATTCGGCACAGGTGGCTTCACAAGCGGAACACCATTTGATTGTAGAAAAACGACAAGAGCAAGCAATGACAGCTACAACCGTTCAAGTTTTATCTGAAAATGAGCGTATTAGTGAAATAGCGCGCATGCTTTCCGGAAATGATGTGAACGACGCTGCTCGTATGGCAGCAATAGAATTAATGAAGGAGCTTCCGTGATTGTTTTGTGTGCTGGTGGAACAGGTGGTCATGTATTTCCTGCTGAAGGATTAGCCTCAGCTTTAAAAAAGCGCGGCCATAAATTAGCGCTTCTGACCGATTCTAGAGCGATGAATTTTGTGAACTATGAATATTTTGACGCTATAGAAGTATTGAATGTACGACGTGATAATATTTTTATATACCTATTCACTATGCTTAAAGGAATTTTTAAAGCCCTTTGGTTTATAAAAAAAAATCACGTCACAATTGCTGTTGGTTTTGGTGGATATCCTTCTTTTCCAGGTATGATTGCCGCTCAGTTACTACTGAAAAAAACATTGTTACACGAACAAAATGCTGTGCTTGGTCGGGCAAATAAACTTTTGCAACGTTTTGCTAAAGGCTTGGCGATAAGTTTTTCACCTACGCTTGGTGCGCCAAACTCTGCGATTTGGACTGGTAACCCTGTGCGAAAACTTGTACGCGTGGCAATGACCACGCCCAGAGCAGATACTCATGAAAAATTTCATATTTGTGTTGTTGGTGGTAGCCAGGGAGCAAAGCTATTTTCAGATGTTATTCCAAAGGCTCTTGAATTGTTGCCGGAATCTTTACAGGAACAACTTATGGTTACGCAGCAATGTCGTCATGAACAATTAAACGATGTTAAAAATATTTATGACCGACTAAAAATAAGCTCAACTCTGGAAAGTTTTTTTAGTGATATGCCAAGTAGATTACGCAATGCTGACTTAGCAATTTGTCGTGCTGGTGCCTCTACTATTGCTGAATTAACCTGTCTTGGAGTTCCTGCAATTTTTATTCCCTTGGCTATTTCAAAAGATAATGATCAAGGTGAAAATGCCCGTCAAATAGTAAACGCTGGTGGTGCTTGGGCAATAAATGAATCCGAGTTGACCCCACCAGCTTTAGCACAACTTATTGAAAACGCCATGAAACATAGAAAAATTTTAGCGGCTATGAGTGAGTCTATTCACCACTTAGCAAAACCTGATGCAGCAGAAGATTTAAGCGATTGGGTTGAAAGTTTCTTACAGGATAGCTATCTATAAGAAGTAACCTTTTTCTGCATAATAATTAAATGAATATTTTACCTGGTCAAACACGCGCACTTCATTTTATTGGAATTGGTGGTATTGGCATGAGCGGCATTGCCGAAGTGCTTCACCAAAGTGGTTTCAAAGTTCAAGGCGCAGATATAGCTGAAAGTTATAACACAAAAAGACTTCAGTCTTTGGGTATACCTGTATTTATAGGTCATGATATTCAAAATTTATCCAAGGTACAGGCTGTCGTTATTTCAACAGCTGTTAAGCCTGACAATATTGAACTTCTTGAAGCACGTCGATTGCGCATTCCTGTTATGCATCGTTCAGAAATGCTGGCGGAAATTATGCGTGGTCGTTTATCATTGGCCGTAGGCGGAACTCATGGTAAGACCACTACCACATCTTTGTTGGCATGGTTGATTGATGCAGCAGGTATGGACCCTACGATTGTAAATGGTGGCATTATTAACGAATATAATACCAACGCACGTTTAGGCAAAAGTAATTGGGCTGTTGTAGAAGCTGATGAATCCGACGGTAGCTTTACTAGGCTTCCGGCAACCATTGCTGTGGTTACCAACATTGATCCTGAACACATGGAGCACTATGGAGATTTTGAATCTTTGTATGCAGCTTTCCGTCACTTTGTAAGAAATGTTCCATTTTATGGATTAGGCGTATTGTGTGTTGATCACCCAACAGTTCAAAAACTTGCAGAAGAAATTGCAGACCGTCGCATTGTGACTTACGGTTTTAATGAAAATGCAGATGTTTCAGCGCAAAATGTTAAGTTTAATTTCGATGGTGTTGTTTTTGATGTCGTAATCAAACCTGATTATTTAGAAAAACAACGTGAACTGGAAAATTATGTGGGCGAAAATGTTACGGCGCTCCCTGCTATTTTAAAAGATATATATTTACCAATGATGGGCAAACATAATGTTCAAAACGCGTTAGCAGTTGTAGCCATCGCTCAAGAGCTAGGCATTTCTGATGCAGTTTTACGGCATGCTTTTAAGACCTTTAAGGGGATAAAACGACGATTTACACAAGTTGGAAGTGTGCATGGTGTAAGAATTATTGATGATTATGCTCATCATCCGGCTGAAATTCGTGCAGTTATTTCTTCAGCTAAGCAAGCTGCTAAAGGAAAAATATATGCAGTCGTACAGCCACACCGTTATTCACGATTAAAAGACTTATTTGAAGATTTTGTTAATTGCTTTGAAGGTTGTGAGCAAGTTTTGGTTTCTCCGGTATATACAGCTGGTGAAGCACCAAATGGTGTTACGGGTGAAGATTTGGCGAAAAGTATTGCTGAAAAAGGCATGTTGGTTCGTTACTTTGAGTATCCATCTTCTTTGGCTGGTTTGCTAACACCCTTTTTAGAGCCAGGAGACATCATTCTTTGTATGGGTGCTGGAAGCATTACCACTTGGGCGATTGATTTAGTGCATGACCTAGAACAAACTTTTCAGCCTGCTTTAAAAGCGGTAAATGAGAACATTTTATAACAAGCGGCTCAAAAAGTGCGAGGGGAACACACCGTTTTGAGCCGAGTCCCTTTCGGGTTAGTTTAACAATAACGTAGAAATATTAATCAATGGTTACTGTTGCAAAAAAAAACGTTGATCTGAATTTTCAAGATGTTTTGCCTGCTGTGCGTGGGCGTTACAGCTTTGGGACGCTTTTATCTGGCTTAACTTGGTTTCAAGTTGGTGGCCCGGCTGAGGTATTATATAAACCTGAAGATGTTTCTGATTTGCAATATTTTTTAAAAAATAAACCTTCTGACTTATCGTATTTTTTACTGGGAGCTGGCTCAAATGTGTTGGTTCGTGATGGTGGTTATGATGGTGTGGTCATTAAACTAGGCAGAGGTTTTTCAGAAATTACTGTTCAAGATAATGAATTGATTGTAGGTGCTGCAGCATTAGATAGAACCGTCGCTATGTTTGCAATGCAGCATGGCATAAGCGGAGTTGACTTTTTGGTAACAATTCCAGGTTCTATTGGGGGTGCAATTGCCATGAATGCAGGGTGCTACGAATTTGAAGTGAAAGATGTTCTTTCATGGATTGAAGTAGTCGATGATCAGGGAATGCTTCATAAGCTTTTTCCCCATGAACTAAACATGAGCTACCGAAGATCGATATTGCCAGAAGGCTGCGTGATTGTGAGGGCAGCATTTAAAATAACTAAAGGTAATGCCGTAAACATTCAACAGAATATCCAACGGTATTTACAATTACGCGAAGAAAGCCAGCCTACTAAGGGGCGCACTGGCGGCAGCACTTTTAAAAATCCTGATCATGCAAAAGCATGGGAATTAATTGATAAAGCAGGGTGCCGTGGTATGGCAATTGGTGCTGCGCAAATGTCAGACAAGCACTGTAATTTCATGCTAAATACAGGCGGTGCTACGGCTGATGAGCTGGAACGATTAGGTGAATTGGTTCGCCAAAAAGTCAGACAAATTTCTGAACAAGAGCTTGAGTGGGAAATTATTAGAATTGGTAGAGTGGCGTAGTATAGTCCTCTTACATTTATTGCAAGAGGACTATTGTGTTACTAGAACTTGTAGCTTACGCCCAAAGAAATTACCGGGTAGTATTTTATTAAGCTCTTTTTATTAATTGCTTTTACAGCGTCATTTTTTACGTTTTCAATTGCTGTGGCATTATTTGCAAGTGTACCAGAAATGCTCTTGATTTTCCCGCGAGCATTACCTTGGAATAAAATACCCATGTCAGCGTTGAAGCTAAATCCAGAAGCGCTTTCGTGTCCACTATCAAAACCAATGCCTAAGTAAGGAGCTATTGGGCGAAATTTGATATTTCCTTTAACTTCACCAATTTGTTGAGCAGTATACGTTACTCCGTTGTAGCTGTGGCTACCGCTTGGTGTAACATTTAGATTTAGTTGGTTGCCGTTATATACCAAACCACCAGTTAAACGGAATCCGTTTTGCAAAAAGTGCCAATCACCAAGAAGGCCTACAGTGAAAAGACGTAATTTGCCTTTATAAGTAAGATCTCTTGCACCTACTGTTTTGCTGTACTTAAAGTAATTTGTAACGCCACGAACTTTGAAGGAGTTGTTGATTTTGTATCCTACATTCGCACCAATACCAAGCGTGCTTACGCCAAGTCCAGCTGAAAATGAAGAAGGAGCTGCAGCTTGTGCCGTAGCTAATAAGCTGCCGATAACAGCAGTGAAAACTATTTTTTTCATGATAATTCCTATAAATTTTACAACTGGTAATGTATAGCACAAATATTATTATGTGAGTTTGTAATTAAAGCTTGATTTAGTTGATTTTTCCTGATTGTGGTAATTATTCAACTACAAAAAAACCCAGCGTAAGGCTGGGTTTCATTTTAATATCTTCGACCTTTTTATTCTGCTTCAGGAGCTTTTACTTCAACTGGAGCAGCAGTCGCAACAGGTGCCGCTGCAACTTTTGGTTCGGCGCGATATGCACGTTCTGCGATACGTGCGCTTTTGCCACGACGATCACGCAAATAGTACAACTTAGCGCGACGAACATCCCCACGACGAGTAACTTCAATTTTAATGTTTGGTGAATAAAGTGAGAAAACGCGCTCAACACCTTCACCATAAGAAATTTTACGAACTCTAAAAGTAGATTTTACACCGCTATTTTTGCGGCCAATAACTACACCTTCAAAAGGCTGGTGACGCTGACGCTCACCTTCAATAACTTTTACTAGTACGCGTAAAGAGTCACCTGTACGAAAGTCAGGGATTACTTTGTCAATTGATAGTCTTTCTAATTGGGCTTTTTCAACTTGTTGAATAATATTCATGAACACTTCCTTTTATTTTTTAACCGGCTTTTGATTGGCTTTATATCGTTGCCAGAGATCAGGTCGACGGCTTTGTGTTATTGTTTCTGCTTCTTTTAAGCGCCATGCGGCAATAGACTTATGGTCGCCAGAAAGCAGCACATCCGGCACGACCGTATTATTCCAAATTTGGGGTTTAGTATACTGCGGGTATTCTAGTAAGTCCAGTTCAAAACTTTCAATAGTTGTGGCGTCTGGTTTTTCTAAAACGCCGGGTAGAAGTCGGACGCAAGCATCAAGCATAACAAGTGCTGCAAGCTCTCCGCCAGATAAAACATAGTCACCTATGCTGATGTCTTCAAGACCATGAGTTTCATGCCATTGATTAAGCACGCGTTGATCAACGCCTTCATAACGTCCGCATAGTATGCCAATTCCGTTTGGGTAATCAGCCAGCCAGGAACGAATCATGGATTGTGTAAGCGGCTTACCCTTGGGTGATGCATAAACAAGCTTTGTGCCGGGCTGTGCGTGCGCAGAAAGTGCCGAATGAATTACATCAGGGCGCATTACCATGCCTGTGCCCCCGCCGTAACTGGTATCGTCTACGGTCTTATGTTTATCCAATGCATAGTCACGAATATTAACTGCGTTTAATTTCCAAATTCCTTGTTCCATAGCTTTGCCAGCAATAGACTGCCCTAATGACCCAGGAAACATATTCGGAAAAAGTGTATAAATTGTTGCTTGCCACATTAGACGCCAGACTTTTCAATTGTATGAAGATGAAGAAACATGAGAAATAATGCGTCAATTTTTCTTGTCTAGAACTTTAGCTCGATGATTCCAAGTTAAAGCAAAGAAAAAAGCGCTAAGCAAAGCGCAGACTGCGATAGAAGCAAATGCAGTATCCCAACCTGAGTTATCAACGATAAGACCAACACCTACTCCTGTAACTGCTGCGCCAAGATATCCAACAGTTCCTGTTAAACCAGAAGCAGCTCCTGCTGCCTTTTTAGAAGCGAAGTCAGAGGCTGCGACACCAACTAAAATCTGAGGTCCTGTGACCAAAAATCCGATAAGCATCATGCTTAGAAAATGTTGCCATTTTTGATTAACGGGAGATTGCCATAAAAATACAATGCTTACTGTTAAAACAAGCATATATAAAAGGCCAACACGTCCGCGTCTGCCTTCGAATACTTTGTCTGACAAATACCCAGCGATAAGACCACCAAACATGCCGGTAATATCAAACATGGCTGCTTGCCAACCTGCTAGTTTAAGGCTGCTACCCTTAAATTCACTTAAAAAAGTAGGGGCCCAGTTGAACATAAACATGCGTACAATATAGACAAAAAAGTTTGCGCCACACATATACCATACAAGTTTATTTCTGGTCACTTGAAAGAAAATTTCTCTGGTTGATAATTTGCTGTCATCAACCTCATGTGCCTCAACAAGCCCATGGTGAGCTTCAATAGGTGGTAGTCCTAAAGATTCAGGAGTATCACGTAGGCGGTTGAGCAAGAAAAAAGCAAAACCTACGCAAAGTACAGCAGGCACAAAGAAGACGTATCGCCATCCATATGCAGCCATAATGTAAGGAGAGATTATCAAAACGCTGGCACCACCAATTTGTTGAGATGTATTCCAAAGCGCCCACTTTGTGCCAATTTCTCTAGGGCTAAACCAATGGGTTAAAAGTCTTGCGCAAGGTGGCCATCCCATTGATTGAAAGCAATTATTAAGAGTGTATAAAGCAAGCAAGACCCACCATGTTGAGCTGAATCCAAGAAAAAAAGTAACTATTGCTGATCCTAATAATCCCGCGCTCATAAAGTAGCGAGCATTGCTTCGATCGCCCAATAAGCCAGATAGGCCTTTTCCAAGGCCATACAATATAGCGCCTGTAGAGATAATTATGCCGATTTCTGCTTTTGAATACCCAAGCTCAGACTGTAGATAAGGAATTGCCATCGTGAAATTTTGGCGCACCAAATAAAAAGCTGCATAGCCAATCATAATGGATAGCATGATCCTGCGACGCCAGTACGAATATGTACGGCCTCCTCCAGCGACTTTATTTAATATGCTGCTTGGAATTTCTTCTGTCTGTGTAACGAAAGATTGTGCCAAATTCTACTCAAGCTCCTTGAGGTTGAAAATTATCTACTCTCACAGAGTATCAGAAACAATATTTTTTATAAAGTTACCAAATATTGGTAATGCTACTACCGCCCCTCCTTTTCCATCTCCAAGATTTTTAGGATTTAAAAAACCAACGAAAACACCAATTACAAGTGGATTATCATCTTGATAAATTGTTCCTGGAATGCTGACACTTCCTATGAACCATGCATCGCGATTGCTGTTTGTTGTGCCCGTTTTTCCACGAATTTTAACGCCGAACTCACGTTCAATTGGCAAGAGAGACTTTCCTGTGCCATGAGTGATGACAGCGCGCAACATTTCAAGCAGCCCAAAAATAGCTGAAGGTGAGGCAAGACGCTGATAGCTAGTTATAGTGCTTATGGGGACTGTCATAAGAGACTGTTGTCTTTCGAAGCAACAAAAATTGGAATTTTTATTTAGAGATGAAATTTTTCTTTGAGCGTAGGCATTGTAAAATTTTGGTTTTAAGTGATAGCCGCCATTAAAAATCATAGCGTACGCATTTGTAAGTTTTAATAACGTCGTTTCTTTAGAGCCTAAAATCATAGATGGATGTTTTGACGCACTATTATATACTTCAAATAGTTCTGCTATGTCTTGAATATGTTCAATTCCTGTGTCTAACCCAAGCTGAATGGAGGACAAGTTGTGGGAATAGGCTAAGCTATTTTTTACAGTTACAAAGCCATGTGTTTTTTTGTCTATATTTTTGGGTTTATAAATTTCTCTTCCATTATTAAGAAGCATGGTGATTGATTTGTCGTTAATAATATCATTAGGGCTCATGCCTTGTTCTAGTGCTGCTAAGTAAACAAAGGGTTTAAAGCTAGATCCAGGTTGTCGAGTTGCTTGTGTAGCGCAATTAAATGGAGACATTGTATGGCTCCAGCCGCCAACTAACGCTAATACTTGTCCTGTCCGCGCTTCCATAACGACAACTGCTCCAGATACCTCGGGAATTTGTCGTAAATGTGCTTTACCATTTTTAACTTCAACCAATACGACATCCCCTTTTGTTAAGGGGGTTTCAAGTGACCAGCTAGTGGTATCTAAAGGTAGAGATTGTTTATTTTGTAGCTGTATAAAGGGTTTTTCACTGCTAAAATCCACGATGGATTTTTGATAATTTTCAGAGCAATCAGGAACTGCTATTTGATTAAGGTCTTCAATTGAATATTTATCACCCAATTTGGCAATTGGTTTGTAGAAAATTTTTTGTGTTAAGTCGTATTTTAGCAAGCCATCTCTTAATGCTTTTTGAGCAGCTTGTTGAAATCGCGCATCCATACAGCTAAAAATTTCTAACCCAGAAGTGATATTGAGTTTTGGCATTTCCTCAACAAGCACTTCACGCAATGGAGTAATGTAATACCCATAGTCTGAGGGAGAACTTTCTTCCTGATGAAATTCAATTGATTGTTCAAGCGCTGATGACGCCTCTTGCTTGGAAATATAATTTTGTTCAGAAAGCGCTTGAATAATGGCATCTCGTCTGGCTTTAAGCTTTTGTGTGTTTTTAGATAGTTGTGCTGGTGCTTTTGGTAAAGCAGCAAGCAAGCATGCTTCTGCAACTGTAAGATTTTCCATGCTTTTATTGAAATAGTTTAAAGCGGCTGCTTGAAGCCCATAAGCTCCATTTCCTAAATAAATTTGATTTAAATAAAGCTCTAAAATCCGATCTTTACTGAGTTGACGTTCTATTGAAAGAGTGGCAAATGCTTCTCGAAATTTTCGCAAAAAGCTCTTTTCATTACCTACCAAAAAATTTTTAGCTACTTGCTGCGTAATTGTGGAGGCACCTACTAAATTTTGCTGTGATTTTTTTTTGAGAAAAATTTTGAAATAAAGCGCGCACTATACGCATAGGGTCAATGCCTGGATGGTAGTAAAAGTTTTTGTCTTCAGCTACCAAAAATGCTGCAATTACTTTTTTTGGAATATCTTCAATTTTTAAATTTATTCGGTGAACAGGTGCAAATTCATGAATAGGTCGAAAGTGTCGATCGTACACATGTGTAAGTTCTGGGGCTCGATAATCGTTTAAAAAATCAGAATTTGGAAGCCCCGGTTTTAAGTGCCAGTAAATGCTACAAATTGTTCCTGTTGCAATTGCTCCTGCGATAACCAAGCATATTGCTAATCTAAAGAAAACCTTTGCAACAGCGCTATACATTTATGGTGTTGCTTTATCAAAAAGCGTGAAGAAATTTTTTGTTGTCGCTTCTGCCACCTCTTCAAGTGAGATATCTTTTAGCTCAGCAACTAATTTTGCTACAAAAAGCGTGAATGCTGGTTCATTGCGACGACCGCGGTGTGGGATGGGTGCTAAAAAAGGAGAATCTGTTTCCACTAAAATTCTATCAAGGGGGACAAATTTTACTGCTTCACGTAGCTCTTCGGCTTTTTTAAATGTGATAATTCCTGAGAATGATATGTACAGACCACGATCAAGGCCTTGTTTAGCAAATTCAGTTGACCCGCTAAAGCAATGAAAAACCCCTTTTGCATTAGGATGCTCATCAAGGCATGAAATTGTATCAGCGTCTGCATCACGGGTGTGAATAATCACAGGCATACCTAACTCGATGCCTGTATCTAAATGCATATTAAAGCAATCAATTTGCGCTTTTTCATCGCTATTGTTGTAGTAATAGTCCAGCCCTGTTTCACCTAAAGCCACTACTTTTGGGTGTTTTGCGTGGTTTTTAAGTTTTTCTATCAGGCTGGAATCGTTATAATCTTTGCTATCGTGTGGATGAACCCCAACACTGCAAAAAATATTAGAGTTAGCTTCTGCAATACGCTGTATATCAAGGCTTTCTGATAGGCGCGTATTGACGGTCAGCATGTATTTAATGCCTTGATCGTTCGCATTTTTAATAACAAGATCTAAATCTTGTTTGAATTCTGGAAAATTTAAGTGACAATGGCTATCAACAAGCATTAATGTTTAAAAATAATATTTTCTTTAATCTAACGAAATTTAAAGAGTAACGCCATGGCACAACAATATTTGTTTACAAGTGAATCGGTTTCAGCGGGACATCCAGATAAAGTCTGTGATCAAATTTCTGATCTAATTGTTGATATGTATCTTGAGCAAGATCCTCAATCTCGCCTTGCAATTGAAACGCTAGCAACAACGAATCGTGTGATTATTGCTGGTGAGTATCGTTCAACAGCAGTAATTTCAGATGATGAAATTGAAAATGCGATCCGTGAACTTGTTTGTGAAATTGGTTATGAACAAGAAGGGTTTCACCATGAGCACCTTCAAATTTCTAATTTTCTGCATGGGCAATCAGCTGATATTGCTGTGGGTGTGGATGCAACGGATAATAAAGATGAAGGAGCAGGCGACCAAGGAATTATGTTTGGTTATGCATGCAATGAAACAGAATCTTTTATGCCTGCTACTTTGTATTATTCCCACCGAATTTTGCAAAATTTGCATAAAGCCAGAGTTGAAGAATTTTCAGATATATTAGGTCCTGATGCAAAATCTCAAGTAACGCTTTTGTACAGCGATGGCAAGCCAATCCGTGCGCATAAAGTGTTGCTATCTACTCAACATGCTGCGGATGTTTCTTTAGAAAAAGTTCGAGAAATTGTGTTGCCAATTTTAGAAAACAGTTTACCAAAAGGGTGGATGCCAGCTAAAGAAGATATTTTAATCAACCCTACTGGGCGATTTGTCATTGGTGGTCCTGACGGTGATACGGGGCTTACTGGAAGAAAAATTATTGTGGATACATACGGTGGTGCTGCACCACATGGAGGCGGAGCCTTTTCAGGAAAAGACCCAACAAAAGTTGATAGATCAGGTGCGTACATGATGCGTTATTTGGCGAAAAATATTGTTGCATCTGGTTTGGCAGGGCGTTGCACATGCCAGGTTGCTTACTCCATTGGTCTTGCGAAGCCATTGTCATTATACCTTACGACGCACCGCACAGGAAAAGTGGATGATCAGGCAATTTTAGAGTGGGCATTAAAAAATGTTGATTTGCGCCCACAAGCTATTCGTGAACGCTTAAATTTAAATAGTCCTATCTATTTACGCACAGCTTCGTATGGGCACTTTGGGCGTTCTCCACAAGAAGATGGTGGCTTTTCCTGGGAGCGAACAGACCTGGTGGATCAACTGAAGCAAGCGTTTTCTAAGTAATTTTAATCCACTAGATTTGAATTGGTGGCGATATTTATTCATTGTAGTGATACCCCACCCTTATTATGGGTGGGATCAGAATACTGAAAAAGTGGTTAAAGTGAGGTTAATGGATATCTTTAGTAATAATCTCAAACCCAGCAGCTTTTGCGTCATCGTAAAAAATTTGTACAGTTTCTAGGCTGAATTCAGTTAAGTCTTTTCCGCTTAAACTTAGTTTATTTAAAATATCAGGAGTGGCCGTAATGATGTCGCAACCAACTTCATCTGCCTGAAATACATTTAACACTTCACGTGGGCTTGCCCACAATAATTCACAACCTGCACACTTTTTTGTAAGCTCTTTCGATTGCTTCATAATAGGCATTGGGTCAATGCCAGTATCGGCAATTCTGCCAGCAAACACTGATACAATTGACGGAACATTATTTTGCAAATTCTCCATAACTTCTTTAACTTGTTCAACCGTAAAAATAGCAGTGACATTTAATTTCACGCCTTTTTGAGAAAGCTCTTTTATAACCTTTGCTGTAGATTCGCCTTTGGTGTTTGTGACAGGGATTTTCACATAGACATTTTTGCCCCAGGAAGCGATTTCAAGTCCTTGGTCAAGCATGCTCTGATGATCATCTGCAAATATCTCAAATGAAATTGGTTTATTGCCAATTAACTGCAAGCTTTTAAGGGCGAATTCTTTGTAATTTGTTGTGCCAGATTTGCGCATGAGGCTTGGGTTTGTGGTGAATCCTTTAATCCAATCAAACTGTGCCATTTTTTCAATGACTCTTAAATCTGCCCCATCAACATAAAGTTGGACTTTTAAACTAGCTTGCATGAATTCTTATCTTTTTTATTTGGCTAAATCAGAGACTAACATAACTGAAGAATTATTAAAATTGTTGTGGAAGTTGGAATGTCAGAATGAAAGAAAATGAGAGGAATAACCCTCTCATTTATTAGATGTATTGAATTTTTTTAATGTCGTAGCCTTTGCCGCCGTTTGGAGTAACCACTTCAACAGAAGTATTTACAGTTTTTCCAATAAGCGCACGCGCTAAAGGCGATGTGATTGATAGCAAACCTTTTTTAATGTCTGATTCATCGCTGCCAACAATTTGGTAGGTTACGATCTCATCGCTATCATCGTCATGCAATGTTACCGTTGCGCCAAATTTAATATGATCACCAGTAATTTTTGAAGGTTCAATAACATCTGCGCGTGTTACTTTATCTTCTAATTCAGATATTCTGCCTTCAATGAAGCCTTGTCGTTCGCGTGCTGCATGATATTCAGCATTTTCAGAAAGATCACCATGTTCGCGTGCATCTGCAATAGCTTTAATAACAGAAGGGCATTCTATATTCTTT
>CAYUNR010000033.1:0-16273 GCA_964446295.1 uncultured Candidatus Finniella sp.
GTTACCGACATATCATTAGCTGACCTAGTAACCAATGCGTAGATAATGTCTTTTACACTGATTGTTGAGCCCATCTTTAGCCATAAGTTGCATGGCTCTTGTTGCGTTGCTCGTTTAGAAACTGAAAATCGTGTTGTCAGGTTTATTTTACCATTTTGAATAGCTTCGAAAATTAAATACAAAGTCATGATTTTAGTTAATGATGCCGGAGGACGAAGTTCATCAGCACGGTGACTTGCCATAACTTTTCCAGACTGACCATCAACAATCATGTATGCAAAGTTATTGGCATGCGCATTCGAAGGATTTAAAAAAACCAAAACAAAAAAAATAAAGCAATTTAAAATCTTCTTCACACATTTCTCCGCAATCAACACACATATAGAGTAACAAAAAACCAACAAAATCGGAAGCTATCTTGTGAAAATTACCAACTATATTTTTTGAAATATTCCGGCACTTAAACAAACTATAGCTGCAGTTTCTGCCCGCAATATATTTTTTCCAAGAGAAATAGGACGAGCGCATTTTTTTAACATAAGCAGTTCTTGAGTTGACCACCCACCCTCTGGACCAATAATAAACCCTGCAGGAAATTCTATTACAGTATCAGCAGAATCAGATCGTTCCAATGCGGCGTACCAATGAACATCGCTCGGTAACGTATTTAAAAATTCCCTTAAAGCCAATGGCGCATGAACTTTTGGCACATCAAGTCGTTCACATTGTTGCGAAGCTTCCTGCGTGTTTTTAACCAAACGCTCAATATTTAATCGGTGGCTATTTGTTCGTTCACATAAAATAGGTTGAAAATCTGTTACGCCAAGTTCCGTTGCTTTTTCTATCAAAAAGTTCATTGGATCATTTTTAATAGGAGAAAATGCCAACCAACAAGGCTGAGTTTTTTCAGGAATCCGTGTTTGATCTAAGCACTTATAATTTGGTTTTTCGTAAACAATTTTCCATTCACCACATTGTTCATTAAATCCCAAAAAATGTTGCCCTCGCTCAAAGCGCAAAACCTTTTCTAAATAATGACGTTGGTCCTTAGTCAGTTCAATAATTTGCCCTGCATTCAAGGTTTGGGTAAGGTAAAGTCGTGTCATAATTTTAAATTTTTTAGTCCTATACAGTTTCTACCATACATTCACCTAGCACGCCTACATAGACCCATTGGCATATGGTTACTACTGTGGCCATGTTTTTGTGGGCTTGCAATTAGCCATGGCAGTCTTTTCGACTATATTCTATTTTTCATTGGCGCAGTTACCTTACGTAGCGCTGGTTGTGTTATTAATGACTTGGTTGATAAAGACATCGACGCAAAAGTTGAACGCACAAAATCAAGGCCTTTAGCAGCCAACCTGCTTACCAAAACACAAGCATATATTTTCTTAAGCTTTCTACTTAGCATTGGCGCATGTATCTGGATATTATTAAGCCCAGCAGCCAAATGCATAAGTGTTGTTGCAGCAATTCTTATGGTTATTTACCCATTCATGAAGCGTTTTACCTTTTGGCCTCAACTATTTTTAGGATTCACTTTTAATATTGGGTTGCTGATTGCGATTGCTCACGTTTCAACGCTTACGTTTTCTTGGCAACTTCTATGCTTATTCGCAAGTTTGGTTTTATGGACAATTTTTTACGACACCATTTATGCATTCGCCGATATTTCAGATGATTTAAAAGCCAATGTAAAATCAACAGCAATTGTCATGCGCCATGCCCCTAAAACCTGGTTAACATGCATCAATTTATTGCTACATATCACGCTGCTTATATTTTTTGAGATAAATGGAATTATTCCTATAAGTATTGGATTTTTATTTTTGCAAAGACTCCTGAGTCAATGGAACCCAAACGATGCAAAAAACAGTATCAAAATTTTTGGACTTTGCCACTTTTGGGGATTAATAGAATGGCTTTGGCTCGAGGCTATAAGGGTCATCTCCCCATAGCACTTTCCCATCACCTTGATGCTCATCAACCCAAACTGGTATGTACGTTATATGTACAGTTATTGGCGTTTCTAATGTTTCTGTTTTTGTCTCGTCAGTCTCAATAGCTATTTTTACTTCATCTTTTTCAAGCTCTAACAACCAACTTGCAAATTTTCCAGCTTTCTCTAACCGAATACAACCCGATGATAAAGCACGCGAATATTTTTTAAACAATTCTCGTTGAGGTGTGTCATGCATGTAAATAAATTCATCATTTTGCAGATTAAATTTCAACAAACCAAGGGCATTTTTTTTGCCTGGCCTTTGCTTAAAAATATAAGGAAAATCGTGAATATCTACTTCACTCCAATCCACCGTACTGGGATCAACCTCGTTTTCATCATGATCGAAAACCTGCAAATCATTCTTTTCAAAGAATTCTTTGTCTTCTTGAATTTGGGGCAACTTATCTTCAAAAAGAATTGTATTTGGCACCACCCACGCTGGGTTATACTCCACACCATTAATATAACTTGTCATCTGCGGCGTAGGACGCTTTGGCTTTCCAACAATCACTTTCATACACATTTTGAGTTTTTGAGATTCAAATGCATGCAGCGTATAGGTTGGTATGTTCACAATTACGGTGCGATCTGTGAACACTAAATTTTTTATTTTCGCGATACTAGCATCTATCTTTTTCAAGCGTTTTTCATAACTCCAGTTAATTCTGGATTTGGTTTCATCTCCAATAATTCCATCTGGTTCTATGCAATGCCCTGCCTGGAAAGCTTTTACAGCTGCTTCTAATTCTGTATCAAAAAATAGTGAATCAGTAGCCTTTTCCAAATATCCTAAAGATTGTAAAATCTGGCGCAACGCAGGGATATTATCGTCTTTATCACTTGGACGCAAAGGACGATTAGGCGCAAATTCAGGAAGCGTTACATCTTCCTTTGCTTTTAAAACTTTTTGCAATTTTTGCAAAAGACTAAGCTCTTTTAAATGGTTTAAAGGTAAGGCTGAATCACTTGGTGCAACTGTTACCGCAGGCACAAAAGACTTTTTATTTAATTCTGCCGTTGCTTTGTTTGCCTGACATTTTAAACCACAGACTTCATTATTTTTTTTGGAATCACTCTTGGGGTGTAACGCAAAAATCATTAACAGAAAAAATAGATATTTCATAAACCTTCACGTCCCCTATTTCTTCTATTAGAAAGCAGAAATAGTTAACAAAAGGTGAATAGACAAGCGTAAGCTCTATTTTTGCTGGTCATTCTTACAAAATAAGGAGTCGAAATTAAATGTTGAAAACTAGGAATGAATCGCTTTTAGCGTTTCAAAATCACCATTTATTATTGCATTCAAATGCTCTGTGATTTTTTCGATAGGCCAATTCCACCAGGCTAATTGCAAAAGAAAAGCAATTGTTTCTTCGTCAAATCTTTTACGAATTGGTTTTGCAGGGTTGCCTCCTACAATTGTGTATGGCTCAACATTTTTTGTCACAAGGCTATTAGTGCCAATAATTGCTCCATCGCCAACGGTAATACCTTGCATGAAAGTAACGCCATTTCCTATCCAGACATCATTACCGATAACTGTATCGCCTTTGCTTGTAACATTTGTAGGAGCAGTTGCCCAAGATTTCCCCATAACTTTAAATGGATATGCTGAAACACCGTCCATAGCATGGTTTCCGCCATTCATAATAAACCGAACACCAGTTGCTATTTGACAGAATTTTCCAATAATAAGTTTGTCCCCCATAAATTCAAAAAGGTACAGAACGTTACGTTCGAAATTATAAATATCTATAGGATCATCGTAGTAAGTATAGTCACCGACAATAATTTGAGGGCTGGTGATAATATTTTTAAGATAACACGTCCGCGTTACACCTTTGATTGGGTATATGGTATTAGGGTCTGGATGCATTATAAATTTTCCTCATGCCTATCTGGTAAGAATCCTCCAACTTGAGCATCCCATAAAGTTTTGTACAAACTATTTTGAGCTAATAATTCTCCGTGCGTTCCATCTGCCACAATTTTCCCAGCATCAAATACCAAGATACGATCCATGTGCAGTAGGGTTGATAGACGGTGCGCAATAACAATGGTTGTTTTACCAGCCATCAATTCCTTTAACGACTTTTGTATGAAATTTTCCGTTACCGAATCAAGCAGAGAAGTTGCTTCATCTAAAATTAAAATCGGTGCATTTTTCAAAATCGCCCGTGCAATTGCTATGCGTTGGCGCTGGCCACCGGAAAGCTTAACCCCTCGCTCACCTACCAATGATTCATAGCCGTTCGGTAGTTTTTCAATGAATTCATGGGCATGGGCACGCTTAGAAGCTTCAATCACTTCTTCATCACTCGCATCAATTTTTCCGTAACGAATATTTTCCATTAACGATCGGTGAAACAGTGACGGATCCTGCGGAATCATCCCAATGTTTGCACGCAATGAATCTTGCGTAACTTGTTTAATATCATGTCCATCAATAAGAACACGCCCATTTGTAACGTCATAAAGCCGCAAAATTAAATTTACGAACGTAGTTTTTCCACCGCCAGAATACCCTACTAATCCAACTTTTTGCCCTGGTTCAATTGTAACGGCTGTATTGTCAAAAAGTGGTTCAGCCCCCTTATAATTGAACTTAACATGATCAAAAACAATTTGCCCATGAGTAACAGCAAGCGCGCCGGCATTGGGTGCATCTTGAATTTCGGGCGCATCTTTCAAAAGTGTTAGCGCTTGCTCAACCGATCCCCAATTTGTAATAAAATCACGCAGCTGATGAGAAAGCTCAAACAACTTATCAACAATTCTAAAATTAACCATAAACACCAGCGCAAAATCTCCTGGTGATATAACATTGCGGTTGTGCAAATGCACAAGGAATAGCAAAAATCCAATTGTGTAAACCGAAAACACTGCCCCTTGAAGCACGTAGAATTTCATCAAGAAATAGCCCTGTGCCTGAGATTGTTTTACATAATCTTTTGATGCATTTTGAAATCTCTTCATTTCAAAAGAAGACGTTGAAAATAATTTTACATTCAACATGTTGGTTAAATAATCAGACAAATGCCCAAAAACTTTTGATTTTGATTCGGCATATGCTGCTGTTAAAGGCGTAGCCTTTTTAAAGCCTACGTAAACAATAACAAAAAATGTGATCATCCATAAAAACAATCCCACAGCAAATAACACATGAACGTTTGCAAGTAGCACCAACGCTATTAAAGCTGTCAGCGCACAATGAACAAACTGATAGTTAGCCGTAAAAATAATTGTAGGGATTAGATTAAATGCATCGCTGATTTTAGCAACAATACTGCCACTCAAATTATTTTGAAAGAAACTATAAGAAAGATAACTAGCTTTATTGGCTAAAAATGAAGCCGTGTACGTTCTAAAATCGGATGTAAATCTAATGGAGCACCAATCACTGAACGACCAAGCAAGCAGTAAAAGTATTTGAAATACGGTAAAAACAACAACCAAATACCAAAAATCTGTAGCACCTGGTGTTACGGCCGTATCAATAAGCTTTTTTACCAAATAAGGCTTAACATTTGCATCTATGGAAACACTGCAAATAGCAAAAAACATTCCCCATATATATTTTCTGTAAGGTTTTGTCGTTTCTAAAATGAATTGAATTACGCGCATTTAGTGCCTTATTTCTTCAACAACATCTGCTCCACGGATTGCCATGATAATAACCGCTATTGGGAAGAACAAAATGGCCCAAAGGATTGCCCAAAACCATGAACCACGGTAGCGCAGGTAAAATGCAGAATCATCTTTGTGGAATCTGACATTTTTTATAAATAAAAACACACCAAGGGGCGGCCAACAAATAGCAAATACTATTAATAAAATTAAGCTTCCACCGTAGCTTAAGGGGTAAACATGTCGCGTGCTCATAACTGTCATAGAAATTCCCTTTCAATTTTCCCATTCAAAACATTCAAATTGCCCTAGCGCTTATTCTGTTATAGAGGTGTGCAGTGTTTCAACCGTTAAAAGCCGTGGCGAGACTTCTGCTTCCTCAACCGTTATCGGCACAGTCACTAAAACATCCCCTTTGGTCTCCACCACCCTTAGGAATTTCTGAACATTTTCCGAATTTTGTTGCACTGAAAAAACATCCAAAATTAACGTATCTTCCAAGGCTTTAATAGAATGTACGTTATCTTTTTTAGTGACAAATGCATAATCATGATCACCGTATATTTTGGCATGCTGCAATTCCAAATAAAACTTATCATCCACTTGTTGTGATGCGTAAGTTTCAATCAGCACACTACCCGAAAGTATATACAAAAATCCAAAATGCCCACCATGAGTATGTACCGGCACATACTCTCCTTTTTGCATAGATGAACGATCAACTTGCATTTGGGGGAAATAGATTTCAAAATTTTCCAAGTGATCACTGTTAATCATAATATTACCTTAACTGCGTAAACCAATGTAAATATCCAAAACAACATTTTGGTGATCAAGAGCGCGCTCATCATAGACTTCAAAATCTGCAATGTATGCACGTTCATTACCAAATTCAGCTGGTGTCATGGTCCATATTTTTTGCCAAGCCCCAATACACACTGCGGGCATAGGACCAGACTCCGTTGTAAACTTCGCATAGTTTTGAACTGGTATAATAAGCGTTTCAAAACCTTCAGGTAAACCGTCAAACGAATCAACTTCCTCACCAATGAAGTATGTATAACTTCCTGTAAAATCACTTTCATAATCTGTATATACGCAGTAAGTAATGCCGGGTTTTTTGCGGGTATTAATTTTTTTATATAAACCACCATGAAAATATTTTTGAACTGTAGTGCCAATTTTAGCCGTTGCTAAATTCATTTCTGATGCCAAATTCGTTCTGGCTGTAATTCCAACAAGCTTAATTTCTGGTAGTGCTATTGTAATTTTTTGCATAATCATGATTCGCTAAACTGTGAATAACTGTACTCTAACATTTCTGATACCGTGCGAATATTGCAAAAAACTTTTCTCTTTACTATAACGTTACGTAATAGTTTACTCTCAGGTTATAAGCATCAAAAAAAATTACATACATGAAGTATACGGTAAAGAAACTTGCAAAATTATCAGGCGTGAGCGTTCGTACTCTTCATTGGTATGATAAGATTGGGTTACTCAAACCTGCCTATACTTTACCCAATGGATATAGATACTACGAAGAAGAACAGTTGCTACTTTTACAGCATATTCTATTTTTTAGAGAGCTTGAATTCAAACTGAGTGACATACAAAAAATGCTTACTCATACCAACTTTGATAAACTCAAAGCTTTGCAAACACACAGAATCACTTTGGAAAAAAAGATAAATCAAATGAACAGCTTAATTCATACTGTTGATAAAACTATTTCACATTTAAAAGGGGAGCAAAATATGCAAGATAAGGATTTTTACTCTGGGTTCGACAATCATAAACAAAAAGAATATGAACAATACTTGGTAAAATATCATGGAACAGTTGCTGAAGATCTTATTCATGAAAGTAAAAAGAAAACTGTGAATTGGGACTCAAAAGATTGGCATGACATCAAAAATGACGGTAATGAAATATACAAAGCAATTGGAAAATGCATAGAGAATAAGTTAGGACCTAGATCTGATGAAGTTCAGGCCCTTATTCACAGGCACTACCAAATGACGGAGCGTTTTTACACTGCCTCAAAAGATGTATATACAGGTTTGGCGCAACTGTATTGTGAACATCCAGGGTTTAGAAAATTTTTTGACCCCTTTCATATTGAATTAACTGATTTCATTGCAGAAGCAATGAGAGTGTACGCACACAAAAATCTTTCATGATGGAGTATTTCTAAACACAGAAAAGTCTGGACTGAAGATATTGTCTCAACCGCCAGACAATGCTAGCTTAGCTGTTAAGGATAAGGTGGCTAATGTACGATCAAAATAACATTTTTGCAAAAATTCTTCGCAGCGAAATTCCCTGCAAAAAAATAGCAGAAGATCAATATTTCTTAAGCTTTCATGACATTGCACCGAAAGCAGCCGTGCATGCATTGGTAATACCAACGGGGCATTATAAAAATGCTCATGATTTTACATCACGCGCATCCACTGACGAAATTGTTGGGTTTTGGAAAGGCGTAAATACAACCATTGATGCATTAAACGTAGCACAAAATGGATATCGCCTTATTACAAATACTGGCACAGATGGTCGTCAAGATGTTCCACATTTTCATATTCACATTTTAGGTGGTCAAGATCTTGGCCCAAAGATTGTTATGTCATGAACGTAACCATACGCACCATTGATAAAGTTTTATTCACAGATGCCGCGCTTGAAATTAACTTGCCAGGACTTTATGGAAAGGTGGGAATACGCCCTCATCATGCTTCTATGTCAGTTGTGTTAAGCGAAGGAGAAATTCAAGTAAAATTAGCGAACAGCACAGAAACATTCACCGTTCAAAATGGCATTGCCCAAGTTAGTAATAATACCGTAGAAGTTCTGTTAGCGTCATGAGGCATAAGTAGTGCAAGTAACTTTTTATGAACTTATGGTTACTTCCTTAGAAAAGACCTTGCCTAAAATTCTTGAGAAAGTTTACGAAGGCGGGCTTAAGGCCGTTATTCGTATAGAAAGTCCAGAGCGTTTGAAATCAATTGATAGCGCTATGTGGACCTATACCACTCTTGGGTTTTTACCTCACGGTTCAAATGCTGACCCAGCACAATTTCATGTGCATCAACCCATTTGGCTAACCACTGGCAGTGATAACCCCATTAATGCAACAGTTTTAGTGATCACCACTCAAGAATATGCTACTGATAAATCTTATGAGCGCATCTTAGATATTTACGATGGAAATGATTTGCCAAGTGTTCAAAACGCCAAAGAACGAATGGAAAAATATCAAGAATCTGGCAACGAAATTGCACTATGGAAGCAGACCTTAAAAGGTGCTTGGGAAAAAGGAATATAAGATTATGCAACAGCAATGGCTGCAACAGATACAAGCTTCACACGATTTAACAACGCTTGATGATTTAAGGGTTCACCTTTTAGGTAAAAGTGGGTTAGTAACCCAGCAACTAAAAACACTAGGCGCTTTAGCACCGGAAGAACGTAAAGCTAAAGGTGCAGAAATTAATGCGCTAAAAGACCAAATTGCATTAGCCATTGAAGAAAAAAAAAGCATCCTTGAAATTCAGGCGCTTGAACTACGTTTGGCAAATGAAAAAATTGATATTACGTTGCCATCAAGGCCAGAATCCACTGGGAAAATTCATCCTATTTCAAAAGCTACCCATGATATTACTCAATATTTTTCTCAGCTTGGATTTCAAGTTTTTGATGGTCCTCATGTTGAAACGCAAGAACTAAATTTTGATGCCTTAAATATTCCTGCACATCACCCTGCTCGTCAAAGCCAAGACACATTTTATGTAAGCGGATCAAATGATATTTTGCGCACTCAAACATCACCAGTACAAATTCGCACTCTTCGAAATCATAAACCTCCAATTCGTTTTTTGGCTCCTGGTAGAGTTTTTCGCAGTGATGATTTAGACGCAACACACACACCAATGTTTCATCAACTTGAAGGCGTGGTTATTGAAGAAGGCATTAATTTTAGTCATTTAAAGGGAGCATTAATAGATTTTTTCAGCTGGTTTTTTGAAAATCCCAACATGGATCTGCGGTTTCGCCCAAGTTTCTTTCCCTTTACCGAACCTTCCGCTGAAGTAGACATCTTATGGAAGAATGGTAAGTGGCTAGAAATGGGAGGTTGTGGAATGATGCATCCAGAAGTTTTAAGAAATTGCGATATTGATCCTGACCAATTTCAGGGCTTTGCCTTTGGTATGGGCATAGAGCGATTAACGATGTTGAAATACGGTATTGATGATATCAGATCTTTTTACGACGGAGACACCCGTTGGCTTGATCTTTATGGATTTGGAGCACAGTCATGAAATTTTCAAATCAATGGCTAAAAAAATATTTAGAAATAGATGCAACGCCTGTTGATATTGCTGCAAAACTTGTTGAACTTGGGCTTGAAGTTGAATCAGTTGATGATCCGAGTGCTGGCTTAAAAGGTTTTGTTTATGCACGCGTTGTTGAACGCGAAAAGCACCCAAATGCTGACCGACTATCTTTATGTAAAGTTGATGCGGGAACCGGTCAACTTATCCAAGTTGTTTGCGGAGCACCAAACGTAAAAGCAAACATGGGCGTTGCGTTTGCTTCAGTTGGCACAGTTATTCCCATAACTGGTGAAGCACTTAAAAAAGGAACCATCCGAGACGTAGAAAGTTGCGGCATGCTTTGTTCATCAAAAGAATTATTATTAGGTGAAGATTCACATGGCATTATGGATTTGGGTCTTGATTATAAGCCAGGCACCCCACTAACAGACATACTAACTTGCGACGCAGTTTATGATGTTTCAATCACACCAAATCGTGGCGATTGTTTTGGCGTATACGGCATCGCCCGCGATTTAAACGCAGCTGGTTTTGGAATTTTAAAATCGCTAGATTTGCCAACAATAGCAAGGCAGGGTGAAACACCAACTGTTTCTTTTGCCACTCCTTTATGCTTTCAGTTTGGTCTTTGCCGTATTGATGGGGTTAAAAATGCCGCCTCTCCTGCTTGGTTACAAGATTTATTAACAAGTGCTGGGCAAAAGCCCATTAGTGCATTGGTTGATATCACAAATTATTTTTGCCTGGGGCTAGGCCGACCAATGCACGTGTTTGATGCTGAGAAAATCAAAGGAAATTTAGTCGTTCGCCAAGCGAAACAAGGCGAAATTCTTAAGGCCCTAAATGACCAAGATTACACTTTGACAGAAGATATGATTGTTATTGCCGATGATCGTGGCGTGATCTCCCTTGCTGGTATTATGGGAGGACGCGAAACTGCGGTTGATGAAAACACTACGAATGTATTGCTTGAATCTGCTTGTTTTGACCCCATTTCTATTGCAAAAACAGGCCAACATCTAAACCTATCATCAGATTCACGCCAACGTTTTGAACGCGGTGTTGATGCGGCATTAATTTTACCTTGCCTTGATATTGCAACGGCAATGATTGTGGAACATTGCAGTGGAATTCCAGCTACAGCGTCACAAGCAGGACAATGCTCAACGAATTCTATAGCCATAGATTTAACTCCAAGCCAAGTAAAGAAACGACTTGGATTAGCAGTTGAAGCAAATGAAATGTCTACAATGTTAGAACGTCTTGGATGCACAGTAGAACAAGGCCCAACATTAAAAGTTACTCCACCAACTTGGCGCCATGACTTAACAATTCCTGAAGATCTTATTGAAGAAATTGCTCGACTAAAAGGGTATAGCGAAATCATTGCGCAATCGCTGCCCTTAAAGCCTGTGCATAATATTGTTTCTCGTGAAGAAATTGCTCGTAAGCATTTAAGCAATCGTGGATTTTTAGAAACCCTCAACTGGTCTTTTACAGATAATAAAACCGCCAAACAATTTACCGATGCGCCTGAAAATTTAGTACTTTTAGCGAATCCTATCAGTGAAGATTTGTCTACCATGCGTCCTTCTGCATTAGCTTTATTGCTGAAAGTGGCAAAATCGAACACAGCAAATGCACGCCCAAATGGCGCTATTTTTGAAGTTGGTTCAGTGTATGGAGAAAAGTTGCCAAGCAAACAAACCATGTGTGTAACAGGACTTCGCTTTGGCGATATTCACGATCGTCACTGGTTGTCACCTCTAAGAAGTGCCGATGTCTTCGATGCAAAAGCTGATACTTTAAGCATACTAAAAACATTAGGAATATCAGAGTCATCAGTTCAACTAAGTGATGATGCTCCCTCTTATTATCACCCCGGACGTAAGGGTTCGTTTAAACAAGGTAACCGTGTTCTTGCTTACTTTGGTGAATTACACCCTCAAATTACTGAAGGTTTAAACTGTGTTGGGTTTGAAATTTTTCTTGATTCTATGCACGCTGCAAAAACAAAAAAAATTCAAGCAACGTTGACAGATCTTATGCCTGTTCGTCGTGATTTTGCATTTGTGCTGGACACATCAATTCCTGCTGAAAAACTTATTAAAGTTGTTGGGAAAGCTCATGACCTTATTACACAAGTTGATGTTTTTGATTGTTATCAAGGTCAACATGTGGAACAAGGTAAAAAGTCTTTGGCTCTATCTGTAACCTTGCAGCCAATTCAAAAAACTTTGGATGAAGAGTCTCTCACCCAAATTCATGGATATGTTATTGAAGCCGCAATAAAGATTGGGGCTCAATTACGTTAATCATCGGGTAGAAAATTTCTTGCTACTGGACCATCATCGTTTACAGTTGGAACCAATGGAACAACTGTAAAATTTACTTCGTGAGCTAAGTTTGCAAGGTGATTTTCTCTTTCTTCTTCTTCTCTAGCACTACATTTTGCAATACCAATAAAGGTTATATGCGCAGCAAAACATGCAGTGCTTCCGAACAAAAGAATATTCATAAGGTTATCTGAACCATCAACAAGTTTTACTCCAGAAGCCATTGCTGACGCGCCAGATCCAACATATAAAAGCACATTTCCTAATGCTTCACTTATATGCGATGCTTTTCTGAAAAACCAACGCATATTTACAACATCTGTCACATTTCTTCCATAATCAGCGCTAAGTAAATTGTGAACATCTGTTACTACTTGTTCTCGTATTCCAGTTCTATGCGCTATCGCGCTAGAATCATTAGATCTAACGGTATTTACTCCCTCAGTATTAAGACTTGATGGTGCACGTGGCCTGCTTATTCCGGCCTCTATATCATCGTCAACACCCAACAAAATACCCTCAGTAGTACCGGCTCCAATCGCATTGTTGAAAATGGCTGCATGCAGCATCAAAAGAATAAATTTTGCTTTCATATAAGATCCAAATATTAACCGACGATAATTATATATTTGCATATTGAAATTAAATATTTATTAATAATGCTTAAATTTTTATTTACCAAATAAAATATTAAAGATGCGATAATTCAAAGATATTCAATGAGTGCTAACTTCAGTTATTTGAGGGGGAAGAGGCACAATACTAAACCCAACTTGCTGAGCCAAAGTTGTTAGCTGATTTTCACGTTCCCCTTCCTCTCTAGCACTACATTTAGCAATCCCTATAAGGGTTATATGTGCAGCAAAGCATGCTGTACTTGCGAAGAGAAATATATTGGAAAGATCCTCTGACCCAATAAGCTTTATGCCAGCAGCAACTGATGCAGCTCCTGACCCAATATACAAAAGAGTATTACCTAAGCCTTCAGAATAGTTAGCAGCTTTTCTAAAAAACCAACGAGATTGAGTTAAATCTTCAACATTACGTTCGTAATCAGCTTCAAGAAGGCGATGCGTACGCTGCACAGTAGCCGATGCTCCTGCTAGTAATGGAGTTGCAACTCCTCCTAGCTCTAAATCACCTGCTCGACTGGCTTCTGCTCCATTTGCACTGGCTACAAATAGGGTAAAAAAAACTAAAAGTGAAAATTTCATAATAATTACCAAATAAAAAGAATTAATATAATTATGTATCTCATAATAGAATTAATTATTTGTTTATAAAAAATTAAATAATAGTTAATTAATTTAGTGTGTTTTTTGCAAATATCAACTTCAGCAGTAAAACCTTGGGAAAAATAAGAATCTTTGCATATCTGCTTGACTCAATAAATCAAAAAATAGTCTTAAATAATTTTCTACACTGAACAAGGCAAAACGTATTCTGATATATCTGGTATAAACGAACCTCCTCAATAAAATAGTCCAATTCGATAACTCGCTAGTTTTTCTTTGTTTTTTTCTTCTAAACAATATATAATTCGACTTTGAAACAAATAGAAAAAAGAAAAAATGCAACTTCGTAACATTGCTATTATTGCTCACGTTGACCATGGGAAAACAACCCTAGTTGATAATCTGTTAAAACAAAGTGGAACATTTCGTACAAATCAACATGTGGCAGAACGCGCCATGGATAGTAATGATCTTGAACGCGAACGCGGCATTACAATTTTGGCAAAATGCACATCCTTAAGCTGGAATGATTATCGTATTAATATTGTCGACACACCAGGTCACGCTGACTTTGGTGGTGAAGTGGAACGTATTTTAAGCATGGTTGACGGGGTTGTGATTCTGGTAGACGCTGCTGAAGGTCCACTTCCACAAACAAAATTCGTGCTTGGCAAAGCTCTAAAATTAGGTTTGCGTCCTATTGTTGTCATTAACAAAATTGACAGACAAGATGCTCGCCCGGAAGAAGTTCTTAACGAAATTTTTGATTTGTTCGTTGCTATGGACGCATCTGACGAACAATTAGACTTTCCAATTTTGTATGCATCGGGCAGAAATGGCTGGGCAGTACATGAACTAGGGGAGCCACAAGAAACGTTAATTCCTATGTTTGAAGTTATTACAAAGCATGTTCCTGCACCTAAGCAAAAAGCAGAAGGACCATTTTCTATGTTGGTAACAACACTAGAATACGATCCTTATTTAGGACGCATTTTAACGGGCCGTGTTGAAACAGGAAGCATTAAAGTAAACACTCCTATTCGAGTATTAGGTCAAAGTGGAGAACAAGTTGAACAGGGACGCATTGCGAAACTTTTGAGTTTCCGTGGCCTTGAACGTATAGCTGTTGATGAAGCACAAGCTGGTGATATTATTGCTATTGCTGGCCTTGAAAAAAGCACTGTAGCAGATACTATCTGCGCTATGGATGTAACGCAACCAATCAAAGCTCAACCCATTGATCCACCAACTTTGGCAATGACCTTTTCAATTAATGATTCTCCTTTAGCAGGGCAAGAAGGCACAAAACTTACATCTCGTGTACTTCGTGAACGCTTACTACGTGAATCTGAAGGAAACGTAGCTATTCGGATTACTGAAGCTACTGACAGAGATGCTTTTGAAGTAGCAGGCCGAGGAGAGCTTCAGCTTGGTGTGTTAATTGAAACAATGCGACGCGAAGGATTTGAGCTATCAATCAGCCGCCCACGCGTTTTATACAAAACTGATGAAGCAACAAACCAAAGACTTGAACCAATTGAAGAAATTGTTATCGATGTCGATGAAGAATATGTTGGTACAGTTGTTGAATCGTTAAGCTTGCGTAAAGCAGAAATGAAAGACATGTTCCCATCAGGTGGCGGAAAAACCAGAATTGTTTTCCATGGACCTTCTCGTGGACTTATTGGGTTTCATGGGCAGTTCCTTACAATTACTCGTGGAACAGGTGTCATGAACCGTTTATTCCATGACTACGCTCCATTTAAAGGCGCTATTGAAGGGCGCGCCAATGGCGTACTTATTTCAAATGGAACTGGCGAAGCAGTTGGATATGCACTATGGAAACTTGAAGATCGCGGCATCATGTTTGTTGAACATGGCACAAAGGTTTATGAAGGCATGATTATTGGCGAAAACAACCGTGACAATGACCTTGAAATTAACCCTTTACGTGCAAAACAACTTACCAACGTACGTGCTTCAGGAAAAGATGAAGCAATTCGTTTGACACCTCCTAAAGTTATGACGCTCGAGCAAGCTATTACGTATATTGAAGAAGACGAACGCGTTGAAGTAACACCAAAGTCGATTCGTATCCGTAAAGCAATTTTAGATCCAAATGAACGTAAAAAATTTGAAAAGTCACGCAATAAGTCATGACTTTTAGCGGAGCGTGTAAAATCTCAATATTGGCTCATCGCCAACAGATTTTTATAGCTCCGCTTCTTTTTTTGTGGCTCATTATTATTCATTACATTTTGGGCTTCACTCTTGCCCCTATAACTTTGTTGACAACCGGGTCGATTATTGCGGTATATCAGCAGTTCAATACATTCACTGAAGATAGCTTCGATGGTTTTTTTGACCATTGTCGCTACAACGGATTATCACCGATTGCTTATGCATGGGCAAAATCTGTTAGCGTTTTGGTTGGCACCCTTTTGCCGATGACGATAGTGCTTTTAATTTCTGAAACTGAAGTCTTTCAGTCATTGCTTATATTTTCTCAATGGTGGGTCCTAAGTATTTGCATTTCCTGCATATTAACCTTTATGCCCAATTCTAGCCCGTTGAACTTACTATTAGGGTGGATTCCTTTGCTAATTTGCCCCTTTATATTTTTGGTAGATTTTTTTAACACAACAAACGGAAATAGTCTGCTGATTTTATTAGGATGTGATACCATATTAATAAGTGCTGTTTGTATTCCGTTTACATTTCATAAAAGTT
>CAYUNR010000034.1:0-15745 GCA_964446295.1 uncultured Candidatus Finniella sp.
GATGATTTTTCCACCACTCGCCCCTGACAAAGACTAACAAATTTTCAAGTAATGGCCAAAATATCGCCATTATTAAGATTAGTCACATATTGGTCTAGAACATTTTCCAAGGATTCATTCGTAGATACCTTATGAGTTTTGATTGCATTAATTTGCATGTCGAAGTGCTGCCAATACTGTGTTACTCAAAAGTTTAGTAATAGTCATGGGACCTACCCCAAAAGGAACAGGAGTCAACCATCCTGCCACAGCCGCAACTGATTCATGTACATCACCCAATAGCTTATTCTCACATCTAGTCATGCCCACATCAATTACTACAGCGCCTGGTTTTATGTAATCAGCTGTAATGAAATTAGGGTGGCCAATTGCGGCAACAACAATGTCAGCTTCACGAGCTATCTCTTTTGCATTAGTGGAAATGGAATGGACTATTGTAACTGTGGCGTTAGCTGCTTCAAGCAAAAGCGCCATGGGGCGCCCTACTAAAATGGAGCGACCAAATACTACGGCTCTTTTTCCCGCTGGATCTATTGCCTGTGTAATAAGATCCATGCATCCAAGTGGGGTGCAAGGAATAAATGCGGGGCGTTTACTCATTAAGAGGCCAAGATTATGAGGTGTTAGGCCATCAACATCTTTTTCTGGATTTAAAATATCCGACAATGCATTAGCATTTAAGCCATTCGGCAAAGGTAACTGAATAAGAACACCATCAACTGATGGATCAGCATTCAGGTCTCCTATTATTTTTTGAAGTTCAGCTTGAGGTGTGTTCGCTCCCAGCTTCAATACTCTAGATTCGATACCAACACTTTTACAGGCTTTTTGTTTGGCCCCAACATAAACAAGACTTGAAGGATGCTCTCCAACCAAAACAACGGTAAGACACGGAGCCCACCCTCTGTTTAATTTTATTTCTTTAGCAGATTGAGCTATAAGAACTTGCTGGGCATCTGCCTGGGTTGTTCCGCAAAGAATTTTAGCTGTTTGATGTGTATTGAACTTAGTCACCTATATTTTATGCTGCTGCTTTTTTAGATCTTGCCAATTTGAAGCTTGATGTTTTTGTGCTAACAAGCTGTTGATGTGTGCTCACATCAATTTGTTTTAATGCATTCATCACTTTTGTAAAGTACATGTTTTGATACCTAGCAACTGGAGAATGATAGAATTTCACAGCCTTTTCCCAAGAACCATGAATTTGTTTCAGAGAAGCCAGGTATTTAGCTGCATATGGTACATTGTTATTAGGATCAAGAAATTCTTCAGCAGTTTTAAAGCGCTTTTGGTGATAAGCATAATTAATTTGCAAAATACCGATGTTAATATCAATAATTCCTTGATTTCTCAACTCTCGTATATACTGCTTAGCTGCGTCATGATTGGTAAACATGCGAGCCTTTCCATTACAGTTTACTGCAAATGGAGTGTGTTCTGATTCAACGGCTCCGATAGCTGCCAACAACCCTGCTGGAATTCCGTGCACTTGTTCAAGCTGTTTAATAAGGTTTTTGCAGTCTTTTTTTGAAAAATTCAACCGCTTTGGGGTTTTGTTTTTTAAAGCTGGAGCAACCATTGCATTTGCTGGCTGTAAATTACTTAGCGTTACAAGTAAGGGAAGAAAAAAACGACCTAATTTATTCTGCATACTGACAGACCTCCTGAACTTCTGGAACATAATATTTTAGCATATTTTCAATGCCTGATTTTAATGTCTCGGTTGAACTAGGGCAGCCACTGCATGCCCCGCGAAGCTTTAAATAAACAATCCCATCTTTAAATGATTCAAAAGTGATGTCACCACCATCCATAGCTACTGATGGACGTACGCGGGTGTCAATAATCTCTCGAATTTGCTTAATAAGTGGGTCTGATTCATCCACAGCTTCTTCGGTATTTCCTGTGTAGATTGGAAGTCCATTAATGAAATGTTCCATTAAAAGCCCGAGAATGACTGGTTTTAAAACATACCAATCAAACGATTCTTGCTTGGTGATGGAAACGTAATCAACACTAAAAAAAACGCCTTCAATGCCTTCAACCAACAACAATCTTTTAGCAAGCGGCGATGCCGATGCGTCTTGGTTCCTTTTGAATTCAAGGGATTTTACGCCCAAATCCTCAGTCAATACCGGATTTTCCGGTATAAATTTTAGAGTCTGTGGATTTGGAGTTTCTTCAGTTTGAATAAACATCAACCTCTTCCAAATATTGACCTTAACTTATTCACTACACGTGAAGTTAAAGAATCACTACCATTCTCTTGTAGCGCATTTTTACTGTCTTTGGCAAGAGTATTGTCTGAAACGCCTTCTTTTGCTGGCTTTACATCATCCTCATCAACATCTTGAAGTTCATGGATTTCTTCATTTTCATGATTCTCTCCTACTTCATGAACAGAAGTTGTGTCGGTAGCATGCACACGCTCTGTTTTTTCTGGAAGTTGAGGAACCACATCTTTTGGTTGCTCAATTTTTTTTGCTTCTTCTTTTTTTTCCTCTGGTTTAGCTTCTTCCTTGACCGCTTCTGCAGGCTTTGCAGGCGCATCATCTTCAATGCGCAATGGCAGATAAGCTGGTTTACCATCTCGAGAGATTAATAACAGAATGTTTTTGCGCTTTTCTTTTTTAGCTTGCTTCACAATTGACTCAAAATCAGAAGGTGATTCTAGAGCTTTGTGGTTTGCTTCTTCAATAATATCCCCCTTCATTAGCAACCCTTGATCACCAGCGATGCTGTTATGGTCCACACGAAGAATTAATACTCCCTTAGTTTCTTTATTGAGTTCTTTCAAGTGTTCTTTAAGGTCAGCAGGAATTTTACTGATTTCAAGACCAGCTATATTGACGGTCCCAGAGCTACCATCTGCGGCTAATTTTATTTTGTGATCATCTTTTTTAACATCTGGCATTTCTTCAACTTTAATTTTAAATTCAGTTGTTTTTCCTTTACGCCAAATTTTCAATGTTACGGATTTACCAATCTCTGTTTCTCCTACCATTCTTGAAAGAATATAAGACTCAGTAACTTTTTTGCCTTCAAATTCAAGGATAATATCTCCTCTTTCAAGCTTGCCTTCTGAAGGACCACCTTCAATGACACTACCGACAATAACGCCTCGGTCTTTTAATCCTTGGCTTTCTGCTGCATCCTCATCAAGCGCTTGAATACGAATGCCCAAATGACCTCGACGTGTTTTACCGTACTTAACAAGTTGATCAACAGTTTGACGAGCAACATTTGCTGGAATAGCAAACCCAATACCAATGTTTCCGCCTGTGTTGGTAATAATGGCGTTGTTAATACCAATAACCTTTCCATTTACGTCAAATAGTGCTCCACCCGAACTGCCTACGTTGATTTGAGCGCTATGTTGAATAAATTCAAAGTCTTGTTGCATACCTGAAGGAACGTAACGTCCCTTATGGGAAACAACACCAACTGTAACAGTTCCACCAAAGTTAAATGGATTTCCAATAGCAATAACCCAATCACCAGTTTTAACTTTATCAGATTCTGCCCAGTCAACGGTTGGAAGATTGCGTTTGTCAGCTGGAAGAGATGACAAATCAAGCTTTATAACTGCAACATCATTTCTTTCATCAGAAGCAAGCAATGTTCCTGGTATTTCAGTTTTATCTTCCAGCACAACCGTTAAAGTTTTAGCTTCAGAAACGACGTGGTGGTTCGTAACTACATATGCAATTTTACCATCACAAAAAGTAATAAAGCCAGCGCCTACAGCTTGCATTTTACGCGGACGATCCATTTGCCCCATGAATTCACGGAACAACTCTTCCAAAGGATTACCTGCTCCCATACGACCTTGAGGTGGCAGACCTGGCATTGCCATTACTCCACCTTCATTTGGACGTTGCTCTACAACTTGAGTTGCCTGAACGCTAACAACGGCAGGTAAAAGCTTATCAACTACACTTGAAAAACCCTTACTGACATCAAAAGTAGAAGCTGATGCTTCTGCTTTTTCTATTAAGAGTGATGAACAAAGTAAAAATAGTGGTATGGCTAAGAATCGCATAGTTCCCCTGGGCTCTGAAAATTTAGTTTTCATTTTAGTAAAATTTTTCATTTCTTTGACAAGCAGTTCGTTAAGTGTTTAGTATATTCATTATTTGTAGAAAGTAAAAACGTAGATCCTGGTTTAATGCTCTGACGATACGATTCAAGAGTACGATAAAATTCATAGAACTCTGGATCAGCACCAAATGCACTAGCTGCAATTTCTATTGCTTGCGCATCACCACCACCGCGGATTTCTTCTGATTTTTTATTTGCTTCAGCTAAGATAATAGTTTTGTCTTTATCAGCCTTGGCTCGAATTCCAATAGCTGCTTCTTCACCCTTTGCGCGACTTTCTTTAGCGAATCGCACAAGCTCTGAATTCATTCTAGCAAATACTGCATTTCTGTTTTCAGTAGGTAATTCAGCGCGAATAATACGAACATCGATAATTTTGATCCCTAAAGGTTCAGCTATAGCACGCACTTCTTCTAAAATCTGATGCATGTTATCAGAACGCTCTTTACGAAGCATTGTTCCAAGTTCAACTTTACCAAGCACGTTACGTACAGAGCTGCTAATAATTGCTTCTAAACGCAAATGCAAACCAGATTCAGATGCAGGCGTTACTGACTGAAAAAATTTCAATGGGTCTGAAATTCTATAGCGCGTATAGGTGTTTACCCATAAACGCTTTTTATCTTGGGTTAGCAGTTCAATTGGAGGCAAGTCATGGTCCAAAATACGTGTTTCATAAAACAACACATCCTCAATAAATGGAAGTTTGATTTTAAGACCTGGCTCGGTATGAATACGACGATATTCTCCAAAACGCAGAACGATTGCTTGGGTTGTTTGATTGACAATAAATAATGAATTAGCCAACACAACAAAAACAAAAAGGGGTGAATATCGAAGCCACATAGGGATATTTTTTAACATTTATGCACCCTCCTTCTTATTCAATAAAGGAATTGGTGTTAACTGATTATAATTTTGCAACGATTTTGACAAATCATGATCTACCACAGTTACATTTGATTCTTTCATTAATTGATCCATAAGTTCTCGGTGCATACGAATGCGCGTAATTGTTGGGTTTTTCTTATTTGATTTCAAAACCTGAGTAAATCTTGAAGTTTCACCCTCGGCACGTGCCACAACTTCTGCTGCATAAGCTTCTGCACCACGCAAAATACTTTCAGACTGGCCCCGAGCTTTCGGCAAAATATCATTACTATAGCTTTGCGCTTCGTTGCTTAAACGATCAGCGTCAATACGCGAAGCTTGCATATCGTTGTACGCATCAACAACCTGTGCTGGTGGTGACACTTTTTGTAAACGGAAGCTAGTAATCTGAACACCTGTATTGTAGTTATCAAGAATTTTTTGCAGAAGATCCTGAATCTGGTTTCCAATAAGGTCACGATCATCTGTTAGGGCTTTTACAGCCGTTGTTTGACCAATAATTTCACGTAAAGCACTTTCAGCAGCGGCTTTAATTGTTGCTTCTGGGTTGCGGACCATGAACAAATAATTGGTAATATCGCTAATTTTCCACATGATTGTATAGTTTGTAAGCACCATGTTTTCATCGCCTGTTAAAATAAGGCTTTGATCGGCATCACCATCGTGAGCATTGCTATCAATTTGATTCACTACAGCTACTTTTTTAACAATTTCATGTTCAATTGGAGACGGCAAACGATAACGCAAGCCAGGCTGTGCTGTTCTTACCATTTTTCCAAATCGCAAAACTACCGCAATGGCACCTTCTTCAACTTTATAAAAACCAGAAGCTGCCCAAACTAAAAGGATTAATCCGAAAATTCCTGCAAATACTGTCCACTGACTTTGAGGTGGCAATCCACCCCCTCCTCCCCCGCCAGTTCGGGTTTCCTTGAATCGTCGTTGAAATTCATGAATAACTTTTGAAAACTCAGGTGGTTGATTTCCAGAGGGCCCACGACCAAAAGGTCCAGAGTCTTCAGTTTTTTTGGGTTTTTTACTTGAGTTAGCGTTATCGCCTTTTACATCCCAAGGATTATCGTTGTCGTCGTCTGCTGGGCTCATTGTTGCCACAGATCCTTATAGTGTGCTCATGCAATTCATGATAGGGAAGGATTAGCAAAAAGCAAAGAGGGTTTGCGCTTTTATTTTTACACCTAAAAAGCAAAGATGGGCTATACTCAGCGCAAAATAGATATAACAAAATCATGCGCATTCTTTTTTTAGGTGATGTTTTCGGCCGTAGCGGCCGTGATGCTGTCGCTAAACACCTCCCTACACTAAAACAGAAATACAAACCTGATTTTACAATTCTAAATGGAGAAAATGCTGCTCATGGGTTTGGGCTGCTGCCTGAAATGGCTAAGGATTTTTTATCAATGGGAATTGATATTATCACCGGTGGCAACCACAGCTTTGATAAAAATGAAATTATTTCATTAATGAGCCAGACCGATAAAATTTTGCGTCCCATAAATTACCCCAAAGCAGTTCCTGGGAAAGGGTTTGGCCTGTACACAAGCAATGGCAAATCGTTGCTGGTGATCAATGCCATGGGAAGACTTTTTATGGAGCCGTTCCTAGAATGTCCGTTTATGGCTGTGGAAGATGTTTTGAAGCGCTATCCGTTAGGTGGATCAATATCTGCTATTTTTGTGGATATGCACGGGGAAGCAACATCTGAAAAAATGGCGTTGGCTAAATATTTTGATGGGAAAATTACTGCGGTGGTTGGCACGCATACCCACATACCAACGGCAGATGCACATATTATGAAAGGTGGAACAGCCTATTTAAGTGACGCTGGCATGTGCGGTGATTACGATTCAATCATTGGCGTCAAGCCAGAAACCGCGTTGGCGGGCTTTTTCAAAAAAACACCTAAACCAAAAAAAGAGCCAGCATCAGGTGAGGGAACCGTGTGTGGTGTGTTCATTGAAAGTGGACAAAATGGTCATGCAATTGCAATTGAGCCAATCCGAGTTGGACCTGTGCTGATGAATGAATGTAGAAACTAAAAATGAACAAACAGTTCTTTGCTATGCCGCTTCAGCCATTTTTGAAGGTTTTTGTAATCTGGGCAAAGCTGTTCAACGAGGGCCCAGAATTTTTTGCTATGGTTCATTTCCTTTAAATGGGAAACTTCGTGAGCGCACAAATATGCCAATACTGGCTCTGGAGCCAAGACTACACGCCAGCAATAGTTTAAATTTCCAAAGGACGAGCAACTACCAAAGCGGGTTTTCATGTCTTTAATAACAATTTGGTTAATTTTAACACCTAGTACTGCTGCGTATTCATGGCTGTAGTGGGAGAATTTCCCAAAGGCCAAATCTTTAAGATATTTATTTAGTGTCTGTCCAAATTTTGACTGAATTCCATGCACCTCAAGCACATCATCTTTCAGCACCACCATTGACTTGGGGCTTTGAATAAAATCTACTCGGACCACATTTCCCAAAACTGAAATGCTGTCCCCTGGGGAAATTGTACGGGGAGCTTTGGGTTGATGCGCTTCCATTTTGGCAAACCAAGCGTGTGCACTATCAATAAAATTTGTAATTTTTGAAAATGAAAGCAGAGTTGGCGCAGACACAACAAAAGCCTTTTGCTTTTTGGAAAAGCGCAGAGTTAGCTTTTTCAGGAAAAGCTTTCGCTGAATAAGAACAGTTTTTCCGCACGCTGTGGTGTAGGATTGTGGTTGCAATTATTTAGTCTGCACTTATTAGATTTTGTATATTACCCACTTTCATGCAACAAAAAAAGAAGTAAAAAATTGACAATAGACATTTTATTACTATATTTAAAATTATATCAGTTTTGTTTGTGAAATTTTTTTATGAAAGTTTTATTTTTTATTCTTTCTCTTGTCATGCTACAGCCCGCAATAGCAACAGAAGCGTTTAACGAACAAGAATTATCTGCCCTAGAAAAAATCAAAGCAACTGTAGAAGGACGTCAACGTTACAATCAAATTTTATTAGACATACTTAATGAAGAAGGTGTCGAAAATAATGAAAGAGTTGCAAATTTTTGTAGAGCAGTGGGCGTAACTAAAAGGAGAGAGAGTTTAGCGAGTGACCATGTAAAAGGTGTAACAAGGGATATAGAGCTGCTTAGCATTACGCAGAGAATTGTTGAAGAGCGTATGACCACTTCAAAGGATACTACTCAATATTTAACATTTCTTCAAATGAATATAAACCTTGCGTATATGAACCTTCTTGATGAGCATACAAGGCTATCAGATTACGCTTGCAATAATGACTTTCATGAGCTTAATTTTTATAAAAAAATGTACGATTACGCAAAAAAAACTTTTAGGAAACCATTTAATTATAACGAAGTTGTTGAAAGCATTTCGATGGTTAATAAAGGTTTTCAAATTCGTCTTAATAATTCAAGTTACGAATTTTTTCTCGAAAGATATAAGGAAATTAAAAAAAAATACGCTTCTCTTGCAGATAAAACTATGCAAAAAAATCCACCCCATGCTTTTATTTCTGGCTTTCTTTCATTGAAAAATAGACTTATAAGTCAAAGAAAAATTTTAGAAGATAAGCCTTTTGAAAAGTTAGATAATTATGAGTCCCAAAAAGACTTTTTTGATAGATATTTTTGGCCAGAAACAAAACTAAGAACATTTATCCATGGATTAGACTTAGAAGCCAATAGGTTGTTAGCCGCATTGACTGTGCAATTGCAAAAAGAATTTGAAGACGACACTACTGAAAAAACATTAACCAAAGCAGAAATAAAGAGACGAAATAAGCAAAAGGGAACCAGTTCTGCTGTGGCGCAAGATGCAGCACCAGAGATAACCTCAGCGTCTGCAGAAACACCAGATTTACTTTCATGGAAACCTGTGCATTTACCAACTTATGATCGAGTAATAAGTAGTTCATCCTGTACTGCTTCTGCTAGTAACGAGACAGCAACTGAGATCGGGAACAGCACTGAGAACGCAGCGTCCTGTGCTATATCTCGATTAGCAATAAGAGCTTCAGCTAGTACCGCAGCAACCACGTCAATGAGTGATAGCATAAAACTGCCACGCATTTTAAAGTTCAGTGATGCTTTAGAGATATTAACGAGAGAATTTAATGCAACTATTGAAGAAGGCGCTATCTATACAATCAGCCTAAGGGGACCAACTGGCGTACTGACCAATATCTACTGCCATAATTCTCATGGAGCACAAGATGACAAACGTTGGCCAGCTTGGCGTATTAACATGAAAGAAGGCTTAAGAGCAGCTGGCTTTGCTTGGTAGATATAATTTGGTTGCTTGTAAGATTCCATGATCAGCCATAGCTATGTTCATAAGTCATAGGTAGCGTATTCGGGGAAATTGCTCAAGAAATTATTTATTTCACGACCCAACAGATTAACAGTTTTTTAATAAAAAAACTCATAATTAAAATATCAAACTCTGACAAAACATATACAATGTATATATTTCAATTGATTGCTGTCTTATTCCTGGTTGGATGCTCAGCAGATACAACAGTTAATAACAAAACTTTTGATGAGCTAATTCAACAATCCACAATTATAGTGCCTGTTAGCAATCCTGAACTTGAGAAAAAACATGAAGCATCAACACTGCTAATTTCTTGTGTTGATTTTCGTTTGCGTGACGAAACAGATAAATTAATGGAATCATGCTTGTCACTTTTAGATGATTACGATGAGATTGCCCTACCAGGAGCATCGCTAGCGCTTGTTCAAACTAAGTATCCACACTGGAGCAAAACTGTTAGAGATCTAATTGGTCTTATAGAAAAATTGCATAATATTAAACGCGTGATTTTCTTAGATCACCGTGGATGCGGCGCTTATAAGCTTTTACAAGGCAAAGAACATGCCGCCACAAAGGAAAAAGAAACCCATTCCCACAAAGTTGTTTTTGATTTTGATAAAGCAAGAGAGATTTTGAAAAAAGAATTTCCAAAATTAAAAGTTTATACTCTTTTGATGGGGCTAGATGGAGTTGTTGAAAACATTCAATAGATACTGAAAATTATCCCCGTTCTTTAGGAACGGGGATAATTACTACAATATAACCATACTCATCAAAAGCTTCTTATTATTCATCAGAGGTTTTATCTTTGGTAGACAACCATTTTCTGTGCGATTCATCCCAAAACTTTTCAAGCTGATACAAATCAAGAAGAGCGATATTGTCACCCATTATACGCTGAAAATAGTAATGCTTAATGTATTTGCGTTCAATACCATCCCTACATTTATATTTTATTGAATTTTCCTGTACCTGCATAAATTCTAAAAGTTTTTCTGCATTAGTAGCTAAAAAACACTCTTCTGGTAAGTTATTTTGCAAAATACAAAACATTTCTCCTATAGGCCGCGTGTACATACTTTCTTTGTCAGGATGAATCAATCGTATTCCTTTCCCAGCAAAAGAATGTAAGTAAATAGACAAAGGCTTACTCAAGCAGATTGGTTTAGGATCTGCAAAAGATTGAACTGTTTTAAATATCCCCATATGTGTTGTTATAGGAAATTCTAAAACCGGAACATTTCGGCATAATAAAATAGATCTAAATGTTTCCATGTGATCAGTTATCGGAATTTCTAAAGTTGTATTAACTGTGAAACATATTTGAATTTGTTCAAAATCAATAGCTTCACGGATTTTAGCGGCATGTAAATTTTGAAGCGTTACAAAAGCAATCCAACATTCTGTTTTTTCACTTCTCTTTGCATAATCAATATAGTCGGCAAAAGTCATTACGGTATTTTCTAGCGTCGAGAACTTTCGAGCTTTTTTTTCAATTTTTTCCAGTTGATTTTCCAAATTACCCAACTCAGATTGATAAACTTCGTCAATATAATTAGCTTTTTCTTTTTTCAGCTTTTTAAGCTTGCCCCTTAGCTCATATGATTTGGAAGTATACTGATTTTTCGCACGATCTTCTTCAGATTTACTTATCTGATCTGAGGAAAATGTTTTCCAAAGATCACAATTTTCAGTTGTTACCCTTTCTAAAACAAAAAATAAATCATAAAGCATGCAGGTAATTCGGTTGTCTGAAACTTTAAATTGATTCGCTTCATCTCGTGTATTTGTTAGGGTTACGCACGTACCCGTTAACATTTTATTGTCTTTTATTTCCAGATCAAAGCTTGCTGAAACCTCGCAACTCAAGGCGCTATAAAAAAATGTTGCTATAATTAATAATTTTAAGCGCTTCATTTTTATTCCATTTTTAAAAATTTAATTTCACCTTTATTAATATGGTTATTAATTTTTATTATACGAATAATTTTTATGAATAGCATGAACCCGCACAATCACACTAATTCTATAAAGATATAGCAGAACAGATTTAAAGAACTAACAAGCTTAGTGGGTTTTCAATATAACCTTTAAGGGCTTTCAAAAATGCAGCCCCCACAGCGCCGTCTAAGGCTCGGTGGTCAAGCGATAAGGTCAATGTGACCATGTTCGCAGCTACAATATTCCCGTTACGCACAACGGCACGTTGTTCACCTGCACCCACAGCCAAAATACAAGCTTGGGGTGGGTTAATGATTGCATCGAAATGTTTAATACCATACATGCCAAGGTTTGAAATGGTAAAACTACCACCTTGGTAAGCTTCTGGTGGTAACTTCCCTGCCCTAGCTTTTTCAGCCAGGTCTTTCACTTCAAGACTAATTTCGTTCAAAGACTTTAGGTTTGCAGCTTTAACGATTGGCGTAACCAATCCGCCATCAATAGCAACCGCAACGCAAACATCTGCTTGGGCATAACGACGAACATAATCGCCATGGAAGGTTACGTTTGCATTAGGTTCATCCATAAGGGCAAGCGCTGTTGCTTTAACTACAAAGTCATTAACCGATAATTTTGTTTTAGCGTTAGGCATTGCGTTTAGCTTTGTTCTAAAGCTAAGTAATTCATCTAATTCACAATCAATAGTCAGGTAGAAGTGTGGAATTGTTTGTTTGGCATCGGTTAGGCGTTTGCCAATGGTTTTACGCATACCATTAAGCTTAATGTCTTCAAATCCGCTATCAGAATAAGTTAGGGGCGCTGAATTTCCCCTGGTGTTTTCCACATCGCTTTTGACAATGCGACCATGAGGGCCAGAGCCTTGAATTTGGTTCAGATTAATACCTTTTTGAGTAGCAATTCTTTTAGCCAATGGACTTGCGAACACACGTGCACCTTGAGTTGAAACTGGCGCTGAGGCAGCAATATTTGCTTTTATTTCATTTGGAGCACTTTCAGGTTTTGCCATAGGTTGAGGCTGCACAGCAGCAACGGGAATATTAATGGCAGATACGTCTTCGCCGTCTTCTAATATAAAGGCAATAAGGGAATTCACCTTAACGGCATCGGTACCTGCTGGAATAACGATTTTTCCAAGAGTACCTTCATCTACTGCTTCAACTTCCATCGTTGCTTTGTCAGTTTCAATTTCGGCAATAACTTCGCCTGCTTTGATTTTGTCCCCTTCATTTTTCAACCATTTAACCAGGTTACCTTCGGTCATGGTTGGGCTTAGGGCGGGCATCAAAACTTGGATTGGCATATTAGTCCTTATAACAAACGGTTTTTACAGCTTGGATAATTTTTTCAACATTAGGCAAGGCTAATTTTTCTAAATTCGCAGCATATGGCAAAGGCACATCTTCTGCGCACACACGAAGTGGAGGAGCATCTAGATAATCAAACGCTTGATCACAGACTAGAGCACAAATTTCCGCACCAACTCCTGCGAATGGCCAACCTTCTTCGATGTTTACTAATCGGTTGGTTTTGCGAACTGATTCCAAAATGGTTTCTGTGTCTAATGGGCGAATAGAGCGAAGATCAATAACTTCAGCTTCAATACCCATTTCAGATAATGCATCAGCTGCTTCTAGAGCATGGCGAACACAAATAGAAAATGCAGTAATGGTCACATCTGACCCTTCGCGCACAACGGCTGCTTTACCGATTGGCACTATATGGTCTTCATCATCTGGCACATCAAAGCTTGAACCATAAATAAGTTCATTTTCTAAGAAAATGACTGGGTTTGGGTCACGAATAGCTGACTTTAAAAGTCCTTTAGCATCAGCGGCGCTGTAAGGCGCTACAACTTTTAGACCTGGAATATGAGCGTACCAACTAGCAAAACACTGGGAATGCTGCGCACCCACGCGGGATGCCGCACCATTTGGCCCGCGGAACACAATAGGACAACCCATTTGTCCACCAGACATATACAACGTTTTCGCAGCTGAGTTAATAATATGGTCAATTGCCTGCATAGAAAAGTTAAAGGTCATAAATTCAACGACTGGTTTTAACCCCAAGAATGCTGCGCCAACACCTATACCTGCAAAACCATGCTCAGTAATTGGTGTGTCGATCACACGATTTTCACCAAATTCTTGCAAAAGCCCTTGAGTAACCTTGTAAGCGCCTTGGTATTGGGCAACTTCTTCACCCATAACAAAAACGTCGCCATCGCGGCGCATTTCTTCGGCCATTGCATCACGTAGTGCTTCACGTACAGTTAATGTTGCCATTTACGCCTCCACCAAAATATCTGTATAAAGTTCTGATTCATTGGGCTCTGGAGATGTTTGAGCAAACTCAACAACGTCTTTCATAATGTCTTTTACACGTTTTTCAATTGATTCAAATTCGCCTTCTGTGATTTTACCTGAAGCTAAGCCTAGGGTACGCAGGGCGTCGATAGCATCGTGTGATGTTTTGACTTCTTCAACTTCTTCTTTTGTACGGTATTTAGCCGGGTCAGACATGGAATGCCCACGATAACGATAGGTTTTAAAGTGCAACAATGCAGGACCTTCGCCTGAGCGTGCCCGTTCTAGTGCCCAGTCAGCAGCTTCACGAACCTGAATTAAGTTCATTCCGTTAACAACGCGTCCGGGAATTCCCCACGGTTCGCCACGGTTCTCAAAATTAGCGTTAGATGTTCCCCTGGCAGTTGAAGTACCCATTGCGTATTCATTATTTTCAATAACAAACACAACCGGCAATTTCCACAAGGCTGCCATGTTAAACGTTTCGTAAACTTGACCTTGGTTTGCAGCGCCGTCACCCAAATAGACGACACATACGCCTTTATCACCTTTGTATTTATGAGCGAAAGCTAGCCCTGCACCAATTGGAACCTGAGCACCAACAATTCCATGACCGCCGTAGAACCCTTTTTCACGGCTGAACATATGCATTGAACCGCCCTTACCTTTTGAATACCCACCAGAACGACCAGTTAATTCGGCCATAACACCGCGTGGGTCCATATCGCACGCCAACATATGACCATGATCACGGTATGAGGTAATAACAGTATCTTGAGGTTGCATTGCAGATTGAATACCAACCACAACAGCTTCTTGACCAATGTATAAATGGCAAAAACCACCAATAAGCCCCATGCCGTAAAGCTGAGCTGACCGCTCTTCAAAGCGACGAATCAGCACCATTTGCTCATATGCTTTTAGAAAAGCATTGCGGTCATATGCTCCGAAAGGGGTTGTTTTATCTTCAAAAGAACTAGCTCGTGCCACGCTGGACATGCCTACCAAAAAGTTAAATCTATCGAACTAGTATTACAAAATTTAGGCACTTTTTGCAAGGTTTTCGTGATGGAACCTTAGTGACCGCTCCTTTCAAAAGGAGCCACATAACGACGCTCAGCAAGATATTGAGCCATCAAATAACGCTCCGCTCCGCAATAAGCTAAAAGTACAGCGCCTACCCAGCCAAAAATATCATTTCGAAAACAACAAGCACATGTGAGCAACTCAAGAGAGCCAAATACCAAATAGGGATTTATAGGCTTATTCCTATCGTTTGACCTGGGAAAATGAACAGCACATAACAAGTCTGCAGCACCACATACGAAACCAATGTATGGAATGAACACAGTTATATTCTGATGTTCAAACAAAGAAACAGTAGTCGCACTTGTCACTGCGCCTAACACACTGGCACACTGCATAACACTTAATGCGCGAATAGTATTTGCCCTCTCTTCTACAAGAGTATCCGCAGCAAAGACATTTTTAGGCATGACCAAAAGCAAAAAAAGTAAACTATGAAAAACTATTTTTAATCGCACTTAAGATTACCGTAAAAATTTATGACTGCAAAAGAGTATTAACACCCGCACTTACTAAAAGCATTGACCCGAAATAAATATATTTAGGATCACATGTAAAATAGTATTCAGCCGCACCGTATAAAATTGAATAAGCAGCGCTAGCATTAAGGGATGCAGACAATAAATGGCCCATAGCTTTATTCTTAGTTTCTTCATTTTCCAAATCAGCAACGTTAAAATTGGCAAGATCGATCGTTGACATAAACAAAGCTTGAGCTGCAATAATTTGGGCGCTTTCTATAGGGTCACAAATTAAGGCACCCCCTGCAATAATACTTGCTGCTCCTTGAACTTTTTGAAAAAAGCGAGATTTTGCGTTTTTTTCTTCCAGTTCATTCGGAGCATCCATAGAATTTACAGCAAAAACGAGAAACAAAAAAATAAAATTACGGAGAACAATTTTTAAATGCATTTATAGACCAAGATGGATTTCATTTCTAAATCAATAAAAAACTAGAATCATAAAAATTGCAATGTCATAACATCAAAAAAATACTTTATTCAAATATAAAATTATTTCATGAAGCACTTGATCCAACTATCGCTCCTTAAACATT
>CAYUNR010000035.1:0-5312 GCA_964446295.1 uncultured Candidatus Finniella sp.
TGCATAGCCTAACAAGCCACCAACAACTGAACAAACTGTTGCACCAAAAGCTAACCGCCATGCAAGAATGCGATTGGCCAAAATCATAGGAATAAGCATTAAATCGGGGGGTAAAGGAAAGAAGGAACTTTCTGCGAACGACACGGCGTACATAATGTATTTAGCGCGTTTCGTTTCGGCTGCTTGCAAACACCAATCATACATTCGTCGCAAAAAATTTGGCCGTTTAACTACAATGATGCTCATTACTTTTTACAAAAGATTTCAACTATAGACTTTTATACCACAACAAATCACACTTGCATCTATTGAAAAAGGAGATTTTTATGTGCGGAATTATAGGTATTTTATCATGCAACCCAGTTGCAGAGCGGTTAATAGATGGATTATCTAGATTAGAATACCGTGGTTATGATTCTGCAGGTGTAGCAACTATTGATAACAGCGCCATTACAAAGCGACGTTCCGAAGGCAAGCTTCAATCGTTAAAAGATCTTTTGCAACGAGATCCTGTCGATGGAGCTGTTGGTATTGGACACACTCGTTGGGCGACTCATGGATCGCCTACCCACCAGAATGCGCATCCACATGCGACTGACCGTGTTGCTGTTGTACACAATGGCATTATTGAAAACTACCAACTTTTAAAAGATGATCTTATAAAAAGAGGCGTGGTATTTAAAAGCGAAACAGACACAGAAGTTGTTGTGCACTTAATTGATCAAGCTTTGCAATTAGGAAAAACTCCTGAAAATGCTGTAAAAGAAACGCTTTCAAAGCTTCATGGAGCATTTGCTTTAGCTATTATTTTTTCAGACAGCCCAAATATAATTATTGGTGCACGCCGTGGAAGCCCGTTGGTATTAGGAATTAATGACAATGAATTATTTTTAGGATCAGATGCTTGGGCACTAGCACCTTGGACTCAAAAAATTTGTTATTTGGAAGAAGGTGATGTTGTCGTTATGCAGCGCAGCAGTAGCTTTGATTACAGCATTTTCAACGAAGAAGGTCTGGTTGTTAGCAGGCCTATTAAACATCTTAATTTGGCAACAGGTGCTGCAAGTAAGGGTGAATACAGCCACTTCATGTTAAAAGAAATTTTTGAACAATCTCAAACACTAAGCGATACCTTCTTGTCATTAATTGATGAGCAAACCCTTGAAAGTCGCATTAGTATACCTATTGATTTTTCAGGTCAGCATTCAAGAGTTCGGCTAATTGCTTGTGGCTCATCTTACTACGCCTCGTTAACTGCTAAATATTGGTTTGAAAAATATGCGCACATTTTGTGCGATGTCGATTTAGCTTCTGAATTCCGTTATCGTGATCCGGTTTTAAACAAAGACGATATATGCATATTCGTGTCTCAATCAGGGGAAACTAGCGATACTTTGGCAGCGCTAAATCTTGCAAAAAGCAAGGGATGTATAACTTTAGCAATTGTGAACGTGCCTGAAAGTTCTATGACAAGAGCGGCAGATCACCATGTTTTAACATTGGCAGGTCCAGAAATTGGTGTGGCATCAACAAAAGCATTTACGGCACAAATGGCAGTGCTTTGCATGTTGGCACTGCACGCTGCAGAACAACGCAAATCTATTAATGTAACTAGCTTATCAGCGCATTATCGTGAACTACTGCATGTGCCAAAACTAGCAGCGCAAGTACTGCAAGATATATCCGCTTTTGATGAGTTGGGTTTGAAACTTTCACAAACACGTGACGTTTTGTTTATTGGCCGTGGTACAAATTATCCAGTTGCCTTAGAAGGCGCTTTGAAACTTAAAGAAATTTCATATATTCATGCCGAAGCTTACGCTGCTGGCGAATTAAAACATGGACCAATAGCGTTAGTAGATAAGTTAACGCCTTTAATAGCCATTGCTCCTAATGATGTGTGGTTTGAAAAAACAGCATCAAATATTCAAGAAGTTGCTACCAGAGGTGCGCCCATTATTGTGCTAACGGATGACAATACGTTTACTGTTAACTGCCCTGAATTTCATAAAGTGTTGCTTCCTAAAACAACATCCATGAATGCTTGTTTTATCTACACAATCGCAGTTCAATGCATTGCTTATTATACAGCTTTGCACAAAGGAACAGACGTTGATCAGCCACGCAATCTAGCAAAATCAGTAACGGTAGAATAAGCGCAGTTAGGCGCTTTTCTTTCGTTGATCAAACAGTTGCCAGATTCCTTCGGCGCCATGCCATTCGCCTTTTGTTGCTGCTTTTGAATATTCAGTTGCACGTGTTTCAAAAAAGTTTGCGTGCTCAACCCCGTTTAAAATAGATGTTAACCAGGGCAGGGGGTGTGGTTTACATTGAGAATATTCGCCGGAATTTTCTACAAAATATCCGTATACTGGTCGAAGTTTTAGCTGCGTTAGACGCCAGTCACAAATATAGCGAATATATTGCTTAATATCATTTGCGGTCATGCCTTGAACTTCACCAACTTCAAAAGCTAGCTCAACAAATTTATCTTCTAGGGAAACCATAGTTTTTCCTACTTCAATGATATCAGATTCAACGGATTTAGTAACAGCGCCGGTTTGTAATGCCCATTCATGATAAAGCATTATAATGCTTTCACAGTGTAAGCTTTCGTCACGCACAGACCAGGAAACAATCTGCCCCATACCTTTCATTTTATTAAAACGTGGAAAATTCATAAGCATTGCAAAACTTGCAAACAAAGACATGCCTTCGGTAAAGGCCCCAAACATAGCTAATGTGCGTGCAATATCAGCGCATGTATTGGTGCCAAAAGTTTTCATATAATCAGATTTTGCACGCATAGATGAGTATTCTTTAAAGACAGAAAATTCTGTTTTTGGCATGCCCAATGTTTTCAAAAGTAAGGCGTATGCATCAATATGAATGGTTTCCATATTTGTAAAAGCAGCCATCATCATTTGAATTTCAAGAGGTTGAAAAATGGGAATATAGCGTTTGAAATAGTTATCACTTACTTCGACATCAGACTGTGTAAAAAAGCGAAAAATTTGCGTTAACAAATTACGCTCACTTGCGTTTAGCTTATCTGATTGCCAATCTTTTAGGTCTTCACCAAGAGGGACTTCTTCGCCCATCCAATGAATTTGTTGTTGTCGTTTCCAGGCTTGGTAAGCCCAAGGGTATCTATCAATATCATAAGTTCCTGATGAATCTAAAAGGCTAATAATGCCTTTTCCTTGAAGTTTTTGTGGATTAATATCTGCGTAATTTTTGCTCATAAATTTTTTCCTATTGGCAAGCTAAACATTCTTCGTAATCTGTGTTGGCACTATCGACCATCTCGATTTTTTGATCTTTTCGACCTGCGTGTTCAGCACGCTGGATGGATTTTGATCGGCAATAATATAAACTTTTTACGCCTTTTTCCCAGGCCATCCAGTGCAGCATTAACAAATCCCATTTATTAATATCTGCAGCTAAGAAAAGATTGATTGATTGTCCTTGGCACACAAAAGGAGAGCGGTCTGCAGCCAGTTCAATGATCCAACGTTGATCAATTTCAAAAGCAGTTTTGAATGTATCTTTTTCATGCTGGTTTAATTGTTCTAAGTGACCAACTGATCCTTCTTGTTCAATAATTGACTGCCAAATTTCATCAGTGTTTAAGCCTTTATCAACAAGTAATTTTTCTAAATGAGGATTTTTTACCACGAAATTCCCAGAAAGGGTTTTGTGGTTGTAAATATTTGCCGGAATAGGTTCAATGCCTGCGCTTGTGCCTCCGCAAATAATACTAATCGAAGCAGTGGGAGCTATGGCAAGTTTGTGGCTAAATCTTGCCAAGATGCCTTTTTCTTTGGCATCTAAGCAAGCGCCACGTTCCTTTGCAAGCTGTACAGATGCTGCATCAGCTGCTTTTCGTATGTGCCGAAACATTTTTATGTTCCAGCTTTTTGCTAAAGCGCTTTCAAAAGGCAAACCTTTCAATTGCAAAAATGAGTGAAACCCCATTAGTCCAAGGCCAACAGAGCGTTCACGGGTTGCGGAGTATGTTGCGCGTTCCATTCCCTTGGGTGCTTCATCGATAAAAGCTTGAAGTACGTTATCTAAGAATCTTAAAACATCTTCAATAATTAGTGGGTCATCGTGCCATTCATCCCAGGTTTCAGCATTTAAAGATGATAAACAACATACAGCGGTTCTGTCATTTTCTAAATGATCGGGGCCAGTTGGTAACAAAATTTCACTACACAAATTCGACATCTTGATCTTCAGTCCAAGTTCGCGTTGGTGCTTAGATAGCGCTTTGTTAGCTGTGTCAATGAACACCAAATAAGGTTCACCTGTTTGCATACGCATTTCAAGAATTTTAGACATAAGGTTACGAGCATCAACAGTTCTTATAACTTTATTTGTTTTAGGGCTTCGCAAAGGAAGTTCTGTGTTGTGGCGAACAGCTTCCATGAATTCGTCGGTAATGTTAATTCCATGATGAAGGTTTAAACTTTTACGATTAAAATCCCCAGAAGGTTTGCGAATTTCTAAAAATTCTTCAATTTCAGGGTGATGAATATCCAAATACACTGCAGCATTTCCACGACGCAACGACCCTTGGCTAATTGCTAAGGTCAAAGAATCCATTACGCGCACAAATGGAATAATGCCCGAGGTTTTTCCAGCTCGCCCAACCGGCTCGCCAATACTTCTAACAAATCCCCAATAAGTACCAATACCTCCGCCATTGGATGCTAGTAGTACATTTTCATTCCAGGTGGTGACAATGCCATCTAAGTTGTCACTAACAGTGTTTAAAAAACAGGAAATCGGTAGGCCTCGTTTAGCCCCGCCATTCGATAAAATTGGAGTTGAGGGCAAAAACCATAACTTTGAAATATAGTCATAAAGTCTTTGAGCATGATCAAGATCATCAGCATAAGCACACGCTACTCGAGCGAACATTTGTTGATAATTTTCATTTTCAAGAACATAACGATCATCAAGCGTTGCTTTACCAAAATTGGTCAGCAAGGCATCTCTGGAATAATCTAATGTAATTGATGATGGATCAATTTTATAAGTTTTTGGACGAACAGCAGCCTTTTGATACAGTTGTTTTTGTTCTTGAGTTTGTGGAAATGGAACAACTCTTTGGAAAGGATTAAAGTCGATCAAATGACCATATTGGTCAAAGTCGTAAGCATTGTTTGTTTTCATAGTCCCTCATTTTAAATAAGGGTCAGAGCCATGTTGTGAAAGCTAAAAAGTGCAAAGAGTTGCACCTGAACTCTCAACCGGTGCACCCCGCCCGATGTTAGTAAAATGCTTCACGGCAAGTCTCCTGGCTC
>CAYUNR010000035.1:5322-15538 GCA_964446295.1 uncultured Candidatus Finniella sp.
CCTGGCTCGCGGGTCATAGTGGTTTAAACGTCTTCCCAGTTTCCCAGTGACTTTGTGTTTAAACGACTTACCGCACACAGTTGCGGGGGCAGCTTCGGAATATGCTGTATAGCAGAACCGAATTCCTATTTAAGCATCGCTATAAATTTAGCAACGCACCTTGTAACATAATATTATAATATGAGATATGATGTGTTTGTGTAAATAGATTTAAAAGGTTGACAAGTTTGTGTGTTTTGGGGGAAGTGTAAATAAAATTGGCATTTGAAGAATCGCTGCATGGCATTATTTAATTCTTATCGGGAATCAGTCATCATCAAAGATCATGTAAAAAGTAAGCATATTATTGCAGGCGATCATTCATATTATTCTGGTTATTATCACGGCAAACCATTCGAAGAATGCGTTATGTATTTGGATGAAGATGATAACCTTTGTGAAAGAGAAAAGCTTATTATTGGCAAATTTTGTTCGATTGCAACCAGTGCAAAATTCATGATGGGTGGCACTCAAGGACATAATTATAATTGGATCGCCGCCTATTCATTGGATTTTTTAGATGATGACTTTGATGGATATAAGCTGGTCCCTCCAAAAGGCCATAAAAGTAAAGGTAATACCATTCTCGGCAACGATGTTTGGATTGGCGCTGAAGCGTTGATTATGCCTGGCGTTCAAATTGCAGATGGTGCAGTGATTGCTTCTCGTGCGGTAGTTACAAAAAATATTGGTGCTTATGAAATTTGGGGCGGCAATCCTGCTCGCTTGATTAAGAAACGTTTCAACGATGAAGATATTGAGAAAATCCTGCAAATTAAATGGTGGAATTGGGATTTAGAAACTTTAAAAAGAAATTCAGCAAGATTTGGGGAAATTAATTAACAGGACATTTATTTTAGAGAAAACGTTGTGAACATAATTTTCGATGCCCTTACTGAAAATCATTTTCCACTTCTTTTGAAGTGGTTGGAAACTCAGCATGTTAAAACTTGGTGGGATTCACAATTAGAATGGACACTGGAACTAATTCAAAAAAAATACGAACCTTATTTAAATAGCAGTAATTTGATGAATGCTTACATTTTTTCTGTGGAGAGCAAACCTATCGGATATATACAATATTATAACAAACATGATTTTCCACGAGAACATGACTATGCATTAAAGTTACCTGAATCTTGCGCTGCTATAGATTGGTACATTGGTGAGCCAGAATTTATTGGAAGAGGCGTTGGCACAAAAGCACTAAAATTATTTTTAGATATTCATGTTTTTTCTAATTTTGATAATGTTTTTGTTGATCCAGACACCGCAAATGTTCCAGCTATTTGTGTTTATGAAAAAACAGGATTCATAACTATTAGCAAAACGAATGATGATAAAGTCACTTTGATGTTGAAGACAAAAATTTAGCAGTGCATTATTTCTTCAAAAATGATTCAACTAGAGAATGCATTGTTTCTGAAATTGGTAAATTGAATAATCGCAAGGATTCTTGAGCTTTGCGTGCATACTGTGTGGCTGCTGCAATAGACTGTTCGAATGTTCCTAAGCTATGAAGGCGTTTTAGCACATCGCTAAATTCCATATTATTTACTCTATTGCTATCAAAGCAATGGTGCCAAAAAATTTTATCAGTATCGGCCTGATAAGCTAGCAAAATGGGAAATGTTACCTTGCCTTCACGAAAATCATCACCCATCTGTTTACCGCGATTTTCATTGGTATAATCAAGTACATCATCTATTATTTGATACATTAATCCAAAATTTTTACCGAATTCATATAACTGATTTGCTGTGTCTGCGTTTGCTCCTCCGGCAAGTGCTCCGGTTTGGCATGCTGCTGCAAAAAGTGTTGCGGTTTTATATTCAATAATTCTTAAATAGTCTGCTGTATCAAGGTTTAGAGACTTAATGCACCGTAACTGAGTGACTTCGCCTTCACTAATTTTTGCGGAGGCGCTTGCTAAAATATCTAAATAACGGACATTTTCAGTTTTAACCATTAGTTCAAAGGCACGGGCAAAAAGAAAATCACCCACTAGAATGCTTGGCTTATTTCCCCAGCAAATGTTCGCCGTTTGTTCGCCGCGGCGTAGTGATGATTCATCAACGACATCATCGTGTAAAAGCGTTGCTGCATGAATAAGTTCAACTGCGGCAGCTAAATAAAAGCTATTTTGAGTGACTTTTCCTGTCAATTGACTAGACGCTAAGCATAAAAGTGGACGCAAGCGTTTTCCGCCAGCTGAAATTAATGTTGTAGCAATTGTTTTGATGAGCGGTTCGCTGGTCGAAATATTTTCAAATATCAACTTATCTACTTGTTGCAAGCTACTTTGGAAGTTATTTCTTAAATGATATAAGGGATCCAACACAATTTGGCATTCTTGCAACAAATTAACCTATCCAACTGGGAACAATTTCCAGTATAATTTAGTCTATTTAACCCGCTCAGGATAGCGTTTTGTGCACGCACTTTTAGAAACTTCAGAAAATAACGCCTATACAGAAGATTCACTTCTTGGTGGGAAAATTATGATACGTCAACCTGTACAAGGGTACAGAGTTGCTATTGATCCGCTATTATTGGCAGCTTCAATTTCTGTAGAGCCAGGAGAAAGTGTGCTAGACGTAGGTGCCGGAGTAGGTGCTGCTGGTTTATGTTTAGCTGCTCGTTTTCCTTATTGTCGAATCATGGGGATTGAGCGTCAAAAAGATCTTGTGCGCTTAGCAACAGATAACATTCGTCTTAATAATCTAAGAGAACGAGTTGAAATACTTCATGGGGATCTAAAAAGTCCGCCCCCTCGTTTAGCTGCAGGTAGTTATAGTCAAGTTATATCTAATCCTCCCTACTTTGAAATGAATAGCGGGCGTTTATCACCGGTTGATTCAAAAGCGCTTAGTAATCATGAAGAGCTGGCAGATATGGAAGCATGGATAAAATTTTGCCTGTTAATGCTGAAGCCACAAGGAAAAATTACCTTCATTTATCGAGCAGATATGCTTGATCGACTTTTGAGCTTGTTTTATGGCAAGGTTGGCGATGTAAGTATTTTTCCTTTGTGGCCTGCAAAAAACCATTCAGCGAAAAGAGTGATTGTTCAAGGTATAAAGGGATCAAAAGGTAGCCTAAGTCTTTTAAGTGGAATGTTTATACATAACGAAGATGGGTCTTTCACTCAGGCAGCAGATGCCATATTGCGCAATGGAGAATCACTATTATTGAATTCGTAGAAACAATGATGGATAGCGTTATGTATACGTGGGTTGTGGCGGCTGTTTTGATGACGACCTGTTTGCTTATCTGGAAAAAAATAGGAATAAAAGATATTCCTAGTTATCGTTCTTCTCATTTGATGACAACACCAACAGCTGCTGGTGTTTGCATAAGTTTTATTTTTTTTGGATTTTTTTTTGCAGCTAAAGCTTCTCTTGTAAATATTGACTTGCCGTCAGTAACTTTTGTTTTAGGGCTTTTGATTCTTACAGTTGTTGGATTTATTGATGACAAAAAAGAATTGAATTACAAAACAAGGCTTTTCAGTCATATTTTTGCTGTGGGATTAGTTTTGACGCAGCAAGATTTAAGTGCTGTTGAATATTTATGTTGGTTTTTTATAGGTGTAGGTCTGATAAATGCCTGCAATTTTTTAGATGGGCTAAATGGCTTACTTGCAAGTCAGTGGTTACTTACTGTTGGTTTTCTGTTAAGTGCCTTTGCTCCCACCAATAGTATTTTTTGGATTTTGTGGGTTTCTACGTTAGTTTATTTATTTTTTAACTTTCCAAAAGCACGGGTCTTTATTGGAGATACAGGTAGCACAATTTTAGGTTTTTCTTATTTTGCTATTATTTTTAACTTGGCTCCCGTCCAACATGAATTTCCAAGCATTTTGATCCCTCATGATAGTTTCGTTATGTTCGCATTATTCCCTCTTGGTTTTGCTTGGGGTGATGTGGCATTTACAATTGTGCGCAGGTTCGTTGATAAGCGGTCTATTACCTCATCATTCGGGGACTATGGTTTTCATCACCAAGCTAAATTTTTTAATAGTCATGCGCTTGTTACTCTTACTTATTTGACTCTCAATAGTTTGTTGACTTGTATGGCAACTTATTTATTTTTTGATCATCCTAGCATAATGCTAATGTGTTTCTTGTACGCATTGGCACAACTTATTCACTGGATGTTTATTCAGTATTTATCAACAAAAATTCCTGCTTAATTTTTTCATTTCTTCACGCTGGTTTGCTAGCATTTGTGTGAAATTCAGCATAAGATTAGACCACATAATTAAGTTTATTGAAGATGAATTCTTTTCAGCTTGGATGCCTATGTTTAGGCGCTCCACTTTTAGGAGCACTGTTTGGTTATATCAGGGCATATAATAATCATCAAACAGGGCACTGGATTTGTGTGGCGACGATCTTTATTAGTTTCTTTGCAGGCTGCTGTCTTTTTTATCAGATAGCTGACGCTCAATTTTCTGAGTTAGTTCATCTTTTTACGTGGATAAAGTCTGAAACCGTTCGTATAGATTGGGGTTTTCTTTTTGATCCATTAAGTACGTTAATGATATTAATAGTGACGTTTATTTCGCTGCTTGTGCATGTGTATTCAGTAGAATATATGCGAGATGATCCAGATAAATTATGCTTTTTTGGGCACTTAAACTTATTCACTTTTATGATGATTTTACTTGTTTCAGCGCCCAACATGCTTCAACTATTTTGTGGATGGGAAGGTGTGGGGCTGGCTTCATATTTATTAATTGGATATTGGCATGAAAGGCCTTCTGCTACAGCCGCATCGATAAAAGCTTTTATTATGAATAGAATTGGCGATATCGGTATCGTGCTAGCTTTGGGCGCTATATTTACTTTTTTTCACACACTCGATTTTGAAGAATTTTTTTCGTTGTTAAAAGAAACAGAATCATTGCCTAGCTTGCAATGGCTCAATACCATTGGGCTATTATTACTTTTGGGAGCTATGGGTAAATCTGGTCAGTTTGGGTTGCACACATGGTTACCTGATGCAATGGAAGCGCCTACGCCAGTTTCTGCTTTGCTTCATGCCGCTACAATGGTGACAGCTGGTGTATTTCTTATCATTCGATTTAGTCCGTTGTTTGAATTAGCACCATTTGCAAAAGAAGTAATGATGCTTATTGGTTTGATAACTGCACTATTTGCCGGCACTGTTGCCTTAGCACAGACAGACATAAAAAAAATTATTGCTTATTCCACTTGCAGTCAGCTAGGCATGATGTTCATGGCCTGCGCAACAGGAGCATATTCAGTTGCCTTTTTCCATCTGTTTACCCATGCCTTTTTCAAAGCGCTACTATTTCTTTGTGCGGGCACTGTTATTCATGCAATGTCTCATGAACAAAATATTTTGAAAATGGGAGGGCTAAAATCGTACCTTCCAGCTAGCTATTACACAATGATAATTGGCACACTTGCACTTACAGGATTTCCCTTTTTTGCAGGTTATTATTCAAAGGATTTAATATTTGAATCTGTTTATCTATCTTCTATTCCTTTTGCGCATGCGTATTACTGTTTGTGCTTGTTGCTGACATTGATCACAGGACTATATTCATGGCGACTTTTATTTTTAGTGTTTTATGGCAAACCAAATGCTAATGAACACGTTATTGCGCACATCCATAAAACAGGAAAAGGTATGCAATATCCTGTTAATGTATTGGCTTTTGGCTCAATTATTATGGGGTATGTAGGGTTTAAATTACTTATTGATCAATCATTTGGATTTTCTTGGAACGAAAGTATTTCTACTTACCCTTCAACACATGCTTCCTTTTGGGTGGGATTACTCCCGCTTGCTTTTGCAGTATTGGCCCTTTTTTCTTGTTATTATATTTATATTAAAAAGCCTGTGGTTTCATCACTAATTGAACAAAAATTTCCAAAAATTTTTCAGTTTTTCAAATGCAAATGGCACATTGATGAGTTTTATGAGAAGAAAATTGGTGCTCATTTTACAAAATTTGGTAGTTATTTATATAAATCAGGAGACAGGGGGGCGATTGATAAACTTGGACCTGATGGAATTGCAAATTTAACCCTAAAATTAGGTGGGTATATGCAAAAGCCACAAACCGGCTATTTGTTCCACTATGGATTTATTGCTATTTTAGGAATTGTCTTAATACTAGCGATGTATCTCTTTATGCAGTCATACCCTCAATTTTCAAAGGAACTATCTTTGGCTATGGGGCGCTTGTGAATATACCAATTTTGTCATTGATGATTCTTTTGCCTTTTTTGGCAGGGTTCGTTTGTACTTTAGTGCGTAAAGAAAACAGCGAAAATGCAAAACGAATTGCAGGATTTGTTAGTTGCATCAATTCAATTTTGGCCGGTGGATTATGGTTTTATTTTGATTCATATAATCCTGGTTTTCAATTTAGCGAAAAGTATCTTTGGATCAAAAGCACAGGTATTGATTTTGAATTAGGTATCGATGGCATATCTCTATTTTTTGTAATTTTATCGGTTTGGTTATCAACCTTAATGATTTTTGGAACGTGGTATTCTGTAAAAGATCGTCTTCGCGAATACACTATTTCGTGCCTTGCGTTACAGGCCTTTATGGTGGGCAGCTTTGCCGCAACTAATCTGTTTGTCTTCTATATATTTTTTGAGGCAGTCCTTATTCCTATGTTTTTAATTATAGGCATTTGGGGTGGGGAAAATAGAATTTACGCAACAATAAAATTCTTTCTCTACACGTTATTTGGCTCAGTATTTATGCTGCTAGCTATCTTAAAACTTTACACAGAAGCTCAAACTCTAAGCTTTATTGAACTACAAGATTTTCATATTAGTCCACACCTTCAAACACTTCTTTTCCTTGGTTTTATGGTTTCCTTTGCTATTAAAATTCCCATGTGGCCAGTACACACATGGTTGCCAGATGCGCACGTTGAAGCGCCAGCAGGAGGCTCCGTATTGCTAGCAGGAGTACTCTTAAAAATGGGAGGCTACGGTATGATACGTTTTTGCCTTACACTTTTTCCGGATGCAAGCACTTTATTTGCACCATACATATCGGTACTTAGCGTAATAGCAATTGTTTGGGCGTCGTTAATTGCACTTGCACAAACAGATATTAAAAAGCTTATTGCATACTCTTCAATTGCACATATGGGCATTGTCACGCTTGGTATTTTTGCTTTTAAACCTAACGCATTGATAGGATCTATTATACAAATGATAAGCCACGGCCTTGTTTCGTCAGCATTATTTTTTGGAATAGGCATGTTATACGATCGTTTCCATACGCGTGATATTAACTTTTACGGTGGTTTGATAAAAATAATGCCTGGTTTCAGTATTATGTTTATTATTTTTTCATTTGCTTCAATTGGGTTACCATTTACATCCGGATTTGTGGGAGAAATTTTGGTCTTAATTGATAGCTTTTCCGTTCGTCCTTTTATTACTGCATTTGCTTGCTCTGGTATGGTTTTGGGTGCTGTATATATGCTTAACTTAGTAAACAAAGTATTTTATGGAAAACTATCAGCTAAGCTAGGTCTTGATTCTAGATTAGACATTAATGACTATAAGTTACACTTACGCTTAAGGCCCTTTGAAAGTGCTGTTTTAGTAGTTTTGACTATAAGCATTATTACGCTTGGAATCTGTACGAAGCCAATCATGACACCTATTCGAAGAACTGTATCGCAATACTACACAAGTCACACGAACGTAAAACCAATTCAAGTAGATAATAAGATTAGGCTGCAATATGCTAGGTAATATTTTAAAATCAATTCCTGCCATCCCCGAATTTATACTTTCTATTAGCGCCCTAATATCTCTAGTGATTGGTGCATTCAAACAAAAAAAGATCGAGCGTTTAATAATTGGAACCATTATTCTTGGTTTGGTTTTTTTATGTTTTTTACTTTTGCTTTCTGATAAATCGGAACAGTTTTTTTGGAATGGTTTATTTATACATATGCCGTTTGGTGTTTGCGCAAAAATTATTTTATACAGCCTATCTGCCATCGCACTTTTTTGTTTGTTTTCATTTTTAAACGCATACAATATTAAGCAATTTGAATGGTTGATCATTGCTACTTTTTCAGTAATTGGTGGTTCTGTAGCTCTTTCTTCTAATCACTTTCTTACTTTTTTTATTGGGTTAGAAATGAGCCATTTAAGTCAGTATTTATTAGTGGCGGCAGATAGAGAAAACCAGCAAGGCAGTGAAGCTGCTGTTAAATTTTTTACAATAGGCGCCATAAGCACAGGATTGATGCTTTTTGGCATGAGTTTAATTTATGGGTTCACAGGCACTAGTTTTTTTAACACGCTCTTTTATTTTTTCGGCACATACGTAAATGACTTTGAGCATGCCGGAGCAATAGTCGGCATGTTATTTGTGTTAATAGGATTGTGTTTTAAGCTTCCTGTTGCTCCTTTTCATACGTGGGCACCAGATGTTTATCAAGCAGCACCGCTACCAATTGTTTTATTTATTGTAACCATTCCCAAAATTATTACTGTGTTCAGCTTGCTTCACCTGCTTACGTACCCCTTTCACGGGATTTTTACCTATTGGAGATACTTATTTGTTGGAATTTCTATTTTATCAATGGTTTGGGGGTCATTGGCCGCGTTGCGTCAGCAAAATTTAAGAAGAATGTTCGCCTATGGCTCAGTAAGTGATATGGGATTTCTGCTTATGGGGCCAGCAATGGGCGGAGAATTCGGGCTAAGTTCTGCAATTATTTACATTATTTTCTATTCTCTGAATATGTTAGGAATGTTTTCCTTACTTATTATATTTGAAAAGAGCTTTAAACCTATTAATGACATTAAAGATCTTAGTGGCATTATGCAAAGCTCTCCCATGCTAGGAAGTCTTTTCTGTTTGTTTATTTTGTCATTTGCTGGTATTCCACCGATGCCAGGTTTCTTTGCGAAAATTTATGTTTTAGAAAGCGTCATTACAAGATCTGCTTACTTCATGGGCGTGGTGGCGATCCTTACTACAGTTATTAGTGCAGCATATTATTTAAACGTTTTAAGATTTTTCGTTCTTAGTCAGTCTGCGTTAAAAATCAACAGAATATATTCTTTGCGAAAATATATTGTGAAAACGTTAGTTGTTTTTGTATTCATTATTTTATGTGGGATGGTTATTTTCCCCTTTAGACTACTAGAACTCGCTCGTTCTATGGCTGTGTCTATTCTTTTCCAATAATTATATCGAAGAAGAAATATTTTGTAATTTCGTTGAAATCAGCTCGTATAATTTTTCGGGCTCTTCAAATTCTAAACTGACATTAAAAGAAAAGACCTTTTTTTTAAAGCGTTCAGGCAAACGCAAAAAGTCTTTGGCAGTAGTGATCAAATCAATTTTTCTACGTTCAGATATTTTTAGTAAACGTTCAAGCTCTGGAATTGTGTAGGGGTGATGATCAGGGAACGGAATAAATCGTTTTACATCAAATCCATAATCTTGTAATGTGCGATTGAATTTTTCAGGATATCCAAGCCCTGCGAAAGCAATTACGGGTCTTGAATTTACTTCATCGATGGCGGTCATATGAGCACGTGTTGCTTGCGGAATTCCTTTTGGCAATGGTTCTTTGCCGATTGCAATTGTTAAGCTAGCTTTACGAACTCCCCGTTGAGGTGATTCACGCAATGGTCCCGCCGGAAACACGCGACCATTTCCAAATCCTTGCAGTGTATCAACCACTAGTAAGCTCAGGTCCTTATGTAAGCTATTATTTTGCAGTCCGTCATCCATAATAATGATACTGGCCCCATGACTAATTGCAAGTTTTGCAGAAAGCACTCTATCTGGCCCCGCCCAAGTAGGAGCTTTTTCTGCCAAAAGTAGTGCTTCATCTCCAACTTGCAAATAAGTATGTTTCTTGGGATTAACCTGAATTGAATCTTTGATAACTGCTCCATACCCACTGCTTAAAATATGTGGTGAGTGATTCATTTTTTTTAGCATATCAACTAAAGCTAGAACTGTAGGGGTTTTTCCTGCTCCGCCCATTACTAAGTTTCCTACGCAAATAACTGGAACAGCAATTTTTTGAGGTTTTATGCGTTTGCTATACCATAAGCTTATGTACTCATACATCCATGCAACTGGCTGTAAAGCACGACTTAACATATTGTTTTGTTGCCAAAATTTAGAAGCCAGA
>CAYUNR010000036.1:0-14967 GCA_964446295.1 uncultured Candidatus Finniella sp.
CGATTTACGTATTGATACGTATCGTGCATCTGGTGCAGGTGGACAGCACGTTAACAAAACTGAAAGCGCTATTCGAATTACCCACCTTCCAACTAACATTGTAGTGCAGTGCCAAAGCGACAGATCACAACACCGCAACCGTGCACAAGCCTATGCCATGCTGCGTGCTAGACTTTATGAACTTGAACTTCGTGAACGTGAAGCAAAGGCAACCGCTAGCAGCAGTTCAAAAACAGACATTGGTTGGGGGCGCCAAATTCGTTCGTACGTACTGCAACCATACCAAATGGTAAAAGATACTAGAACAAGTGTAGAGCGCGGCAATGCCCAAGGTGTGCTTGATGGTGATATTGATGTGTTTCTAGAAGCAAGCCTAGCCCAACGTATTGGCGAAAGTAGCTAGCATTAACTTTTTTGCAATCCCCTTAATTCCTTAAGAGCTTCATGAAGCTTATTGAAGCTATCCTGCTGAGAAATCGTGTGCTCATTCAAACAGTTGCGTAACTGCTGAATCTCATGCTCTGCCCTTAGATTAATATGATAATCTTTTTCGGCTCTAATTCTGTCTTTTGCTTCTTGACGATTTTGACTCATCATAATAATTGGCGCCTGAAGTGCTGCTATGCAGGAAAGCACCAAATTTAAAAAGATGTATGGATAAGGATCAAATGGTTGAAAAAAAAACACCCAAGAATTCAACCCAATCCACACAATCATCATAATCATAAATAAAATAATGAATGTCCAGCTACCGCCAAATTCTGCGACTTTATCTGCCCATCGCTCCCCAAAGGTAGGAACAGTGTCTTTAGAAGGAAGTTTTTGCATTTTTGCCCCCGTTATAAAACTAGTTAATTGCCGTTATATGGTTCAGCCAAAGTCGTGATGTTTTTTCCAACAAGCTATTTTGTTTGCTGCGGTTTTGCAACGTATCAAATGGCATTTCTTGAATGCGAATTTCCTGATTTTTACAACAAAACTTAGGGCCACTTTCACTAACAATAAGACACTGACCACATATCCCCTGCATCATACACTGCATTGGAATATTGATATTCGCAATTGTTTTAAGTGCTGGATTCAATGAATTTTTAAGCTGAATGAGCTCTTTGGCAATCGCTTCTTGCATAAGCGTTGAACCCATAACAAACAGCCAATCTATAGACGGCAATATATTTTCATTTTTTAAATAGTGTAAACCATCTATGGCATTGCCCTGATGTTCACCAGGCGCTACATCTGTGTAATACCACCACATTTTATGTGCAGCAGTTTCAATGTCTTCTACATGTGTTCTATCGGCGCTTGAACGGTATCCTGCCACCCAATGCACAGTGTTACCCTTTTCTTTTAAAGCTTCGGCCAAGTGAATGAGGGCTAGATTAAAATGACCTCCTCCAACAAGCAAAATGTTTTTGTTGATAGGCAATTCAGTGGGCGTTCCCGTAGGGCCCATTAGGCTGATTAGCTCACCAGGTTTCAGATATTGCACTAATAATGATGAACACCCTATTTCAACAATTACAAATGCAATGATTCCGCTTACTTTATCAACCTTAACCGGAGTAAGCGCTAAAGCCTCCATAGTCAAGCGAGTGTCATTCACAATAGAAGCAAGGGATTCAAAATTTTGAAGACGATAAAATTGGCCAGGCTGAAATGCTGCAGCTGCAAGAGGCGCCATGATTTCAATTTGCACAAGGTTTTTAGCAAGTCTGGAAACAGCCACTACTTTTGTAGTCAACAACGCTGACAGCTCAACCTTAGGCAAAGGAGACTTGGATTTTAAGTCCTGGCTAATCGCTTTATAACCATTTTTGGCACTAGCAATAGCTTTGACCACACTACCCGCGTAAGCAGGGTTTGCATCACCAAAGCTCGCATGGGTTTCACTCAAGGGTTCATGGTGAGTGCCAACCGCCATAATAATACATCGTGCTGGTAAAAACTCATCAATATCTCCGCGCTTTACCAGCAAACCTTTAACCTGCCCTGCATCATCTTTTTCAATGCGCAGTGGCACCAAGTTAGGCTCAAAAATAATTCCTTCTTCTAAGGCTTTTTCAATTTCTTCATGATTCAATACATAACTTGGCGCGTTGGTGATGTCTGCCCTATAAATAATCCGCACGTCAGCAGTTTCAAAGCTCAACAACTGCTCAGTATCAATATGATCCTGAGGTGTCCACCATTTTTTAAGCTCTGTCTCTCCATAAATTTTTAACAACTGATTGTAACGTTGTTTAAATTTTTTTGCTTGAACCGTATAGTACGCTTTGGCTTCTGTGGCTGTATCAATTGCAGTTAAACCACCACCAATTACCAAAATAGGACCTAGAATCTGCAGGTTAGCTAAGGAATCTTTTTTTGCGGCTCCCGTTAACTGCAGTGCCATTAAAAAATCACTAGCTAAACGTACTCCAGGCGTTAGAGCGCCTGGAATATTTGGTAACTTAGGAGCTCCTGCTCCGGTGCACAAAGCAACGGCATCAAACCCTAATGCTTTATAATTACTTTCATTTATTTGGCTGCCATAACGGGTTGATCCAAAAAATTTAATATTGCTTCTGCGCTCTAATAGCAACCTTAATATTTTCAAATAATTTTTATTCCAACGCACCGTAATACCGTATTCAGCAACGCCGCCAAATCCACTTAAAATACGCTCATCAAGTTTTTCAAAAAGAATATTACTATCTTGAATTAGAGTTTTTTCCAAAAGCTGAGCTGGCAATGGTTCAAGTTTTGCCCCATCAATACCAACGACTTTATGGCCATCACGCTCTAGGTAATGAGCCAAACTAAAACCTGCAGGCCCAAGCCCCACAACAAGAACTTGATGGCCAGTTTCAATAGCAGGCAATGGCTGCTCAAAATTCAAAGGATTCCACCGAGTAAGCAAACTATAAATTTCAAATCCATAGGGTAAGCATAGCACTGCATTTAAAATATTCGTTTCAACTCCTGGCGTATTCACCGGAGTTTGTTTTTGAAAAATGCATGATTTCATACAGTCATTACAAATACGGTGACCTGTAGCTGCCACCATTGGGTTATCGACCATGATCACTGCAAGCGCTGCAATGTTTAATTCACTACGCTTTAGAGCATGCATTTGAGAAATTTTTAGGTCCAGTGGGCAGCCAGGTTTTTTGGGATTTTGACCCAACCCCGTACGGCAACTATCCTTACCTTGGTTGTGGCACAAAATACAGTAATGCGCTTCGGTAGCTGATTGAGGATTTGAAAAACCAGTATCAGTTAAACCAAATCCTTCGCGGAACCTAGGCGTGTTAGTCACATATGAGTCACCTACTTTTTTAACATTGCGCAAAGCAAAATTGGGATCAATTTTTTCAGAAATATGAAACAGTAAATCAACTTTATGTTTTTGCTTTCCCTGAGGTGTAAGCACAGCCCACACAGCATATTTTGATAGATCATCTAAATTAGATTTTGAGTTTTCCAGCGCATCACATGCTGATGTTGCAAAAGTAACAGCATCGGTAAAAGTGTAGAGGTACTGCCAATCATCTTGTGGATTAGGAAACGCTTTCAAAGCATGACGCTGAATAAATTGCCGTTTAGCATATGCAATAAGACTATGATCAGATACGTGCTTATACACAGCGCACAAAGCATGCTCTAACCCGAACTGCTGACCCAAAAATTCTTCTAAATATTCGGCAGTTTCCACCAAAGAAAAATTAAAATTAGAATCTCTTGCTTTCACAAATTGTAAAAAGCATTCATGCAGTTCATTTAACCCGGCTTGGGAATATAATTTTTCGTAATCTAATTTCATAAAAAAGGGGTGCTTTAGGCACCCCTTCATACTAGCTTAATAATAGTTTTTTAACAGCTATTGATTATGCTTGCTCTAGTTTTTTCTTAGCAGTTGCCGCAGTCACTTTCACTGAAAGTGCTTTCACAGCATATAACCAAGCTACTGCAACTATAGCAAACACAGCAAAAGCGATTGGCGCAATTGAAACAACGTCTTTAGTTGCAAAAGCAATTAATAACATGTTTTGCACAAAAGCACCGCCAGCTTTACCAGCACGACCACCAATAACGTCAACGGCGGCCTTACCTTTTGTCTTTAGCTCATCATCTAATGGAATATAAGCCATTTCCTTTGTGGGATCGAACAAAATGTATTTAATCGCTTTTGATATTACAACGATGCCTAAACCAATAAACATTGCTGCAGCAATAGCGTGAGTATTAAAGAACTGTAAAAATGGCTCCATTAAACCTTCCGCTAGAATGAAGCAGAAGAATGCGCCGCCACCAACCAAAATTACCAATGGAGTAATCATCGCAGCTTTTGCCCAACTTACTTTTCTCAAAATATTTGAACCAACAAACAGTCCAAATAGAATTGTGAAAATACCAGTAGAAGTTGACAAGATTCCCATATAATAGTTGAAAAGTCCTTTATCTCCTGAACAGAATAAACCTAATTGGTTTTTCCACTGAACTTCAACCAAGTTAATAGTTACGCCATAAGCCATAATTAAAAGAGCAATCAAACCAAGCTCCGGAGACTGAACAATAATTTTGAAGCTTTCCACAAGTCCTGGCTTTTCTTTTTTCTTTTTCTTTGGAGCGCCTTCTTCTTCTGGATTGAAATACAATTTGTTAGTTAACACTTCTTTGTGCATCCAACGGTATGTATACATAGCAACCAAGCCCATAATTACAACAGCGGACATAAGAAGATATAGCGTTATTTGCCAAGGATCCACACCTTCTGGAACCATGTGCTTAATATGCTCAGAACAGTACATAACTGTTGGACCTGAAACAACTAACGCAGCATTTCCAATAACAGCAAATAAACCATAGAAACGCTTTGATTCACGCAAACGTACAACATGGTTAGCAAACTGCCAGAACATCAATGCAATCATTGCACTTCCCCAAATTTCGGAAAGAACGTAGAACAAAGAAAATGCCCAATATGCATACAAATCAATGAATCCACTTAAATTAGGATAGGCCGCATGTAACGCTTGAATTGATTCAACTGAAGGATGAAGCATATGAAGATTTGGGTAAATCACGAATCCAAAAATACCAAAAAATATTATGAATGGCGCAACTACTGCGTAGAATACATTTTCACGTGACATAGCATTTGTCAGCTTTGCGTACAAAACAACGAACAATATCGCTGCTGGAGTAACACAGTAAAGCTTCAAAAACGTAATAGCTCCTGCACCTGCTGAGTTAACTACCAAAGAATCCTTCGTGTCACGAAGAATCGTGTAGTTAAACAATAGACAGAACATAATAATGCCTAGGGGGATGAACTTTTTTAGCTCATGTGCGTGAATTGGCCAAAGTCGAGCACGTAAGCCCGTGAACTCTGGCGTAGAATTATCTGATTTACTCATTATCCTCTTTACCTTAATGTTGTTACAAACAGCAGTCACCCTGAGAAGCATTAAGCGTTCCAGGGATATACCATTATCATTTTAAGCGAAAAACACTCAAAATAGTTTTTAGTTACGTATGAGAGTACTAAATTTTTTCACTTTAGTCAATATTTCGCTTTATTTAAAAGGTATCTATGCGATTGAGAGACTCTATCTATAGCTACCTCAAAAATATTATTGGAAGTCGTGAATCTTCTTGATGTACTATTGTATCATGCTTAAAAAACTTATATACAAAAGCCATTATCGCGGCACAAAAGAAGGAGATTTTATTTTATCTTCCTTTGCCAAAAACATGCTACAACAATGTTCAAACAACGAAATCAAAATGTACGAAACATTACTTGAATTTACAGATGTTGAAATTCATGAATGGACTGTTTCACCGCAAAATGCCCCAACACATTTGCAACCTATCATTTTAAAAATTGTTGAATTTCATGGCCTTGGGTAATCATTCCTTTGTAAAATAATCAATTTAGGAAAAAATTCTAAATTATTTATTTTTTGTGGTAGAGTTCGATAAAGGTAAAAATTTAACTCGCTGTGATAGCCAAATTAAAAGGTATTTTAGATCGTATTTACGAAGATGCAGTGCTTATTGACGTAATGGGCGTGGCGTACAGAGTCTTGGTTTCAAAAAGAACCTTGCATCAATTACCTGAATTAAATGCTCCCTTAGTTCTATGGACAGAAACTGTAATGCGCAATGAACAACCGCATCTATGTGGATTTCTTGATGAACAAGAAGTTGATTGGTTTCGCATTCTCACACAAGTTCAAGGAGTTGGCGCAAAAGTAGCTTTGTCTATTTTATCAAGCTTAACAGCCACAGAAATTGGTGACGCTATCATCAACCAAAAAAGCAATATTCTTTCCAGAGCAGATGGGGTTGGGCCAAAACTCGCAAGCCGCATTGTTTTAGAACTTAAAGGCAAAAAAGATTTACCAATTATATTTGGCATATCCGTCAAAGACGTTAGCGCAAGCATTCCATCATCACGTGAAATTGACGATGCCGTCTCTGCGCTAATGAATTTGGGATACAATAGAAACAATGCAGAGACTGCTGTTTCAAAAGCCGCTCAAAAAATGGCTCCTCCGATTATGCTTGAAACATTAGTAAGACTATCCCTACAAGAATTCCAGGCACGTTATGGCTGAACGTTTGGTTGATGCAGAATTATCATTTGAAGATGATTGGGAGGCCACCATCCGGCCAACAATTCTTAACGATTTTATTGGCCAACAAGCATTACGCGAAAACCTGCTTGTTTATATAAATGCGGCAAAACAACGTGAGGAAGCGCTTGATCATGTTTTATTACACGGCCCTCCTGGGCTTGGCAAAACCACACTTGCACAAATAATCGCGCGTGAAATGGGAGTTGGATTTAAAACAACCTCAGGACCAGTAATTTCAAAAGCCGGAGACTTGGCTGCAATTCTTACGAATTTACAACCAAACGATGTGTTGTTTATTGATGAAATTCATCGATTGAATCCTGCTGTTGAAGAAGTGCTTTATTCTGCAATTGAAGATTTTAAGCTTGATGTCATGATAGGTGAAGGACCTGCAGCAAGGTCTATCCGTTTAGACCTTCCAAAATTTACTTTAATAGGTGCTACTACGCGATCAGGGTTATTAACTCAACCACTTAGAGAACGATTTGGCATTCCATTGCGCTTACAGTTTTATGACCACAGTGAACTAGCACAAATTATTCAAAGAGCTGCCAAAATTTTAAACGTTAGTATTGACGCTGATGCCGCTTTGGAAATTTCATCGCGCTGCCGTGGAACACCTAGAATTTCAGGTCGTCTTTTAAGACGCATACGCGATTTTGCAATGATATATGCAAACAATCACATCAACAAACAAACAGCAAATCAAACATTAACACGATTAGAAGTTGACCAAAAAGGCCTTGATCAACAAGACTTACGTTATTTACAAGCAATGGCCAGACACTACAACGGTGGTCCAGTTGGCGTTGAAACCTTAGCAGCCTACCTTGCTGAACAAACAGACACTATTGAAGAGGTTGTTGAGCCTTATTTAATTCAGCTTGGACTTATACAACGCACTAGTCGCGGAAGGGTTTTAACCCCCACTGGCTATGAGCACCTTGGTTTTCCTTGCTCATGAAGTCGGCCACTTCATTTAATCAGCCACAAATCACCATTGAAGGAATGAGCTTAAATTTAGGCATCGCCCATGGCCATGCTTATATGTACGACCCAGAATATGCGGAAGACTTTCATTTGTCCGTTGAGCAAAAAGTAAAAATTTTCCTTCAGGCTGTGCATAGAGCCGTTGAATTATGTGAAAACAATATAGAAAATGATAGATCAAAAAACAAAGAATTAATATTCGTTCAAAAAGCTTTATTGCAAGATTTATCTTGGCAACAACGAGTCATTAATAAAATTGATGACAAAGTTACTATCAGCCATGCACTTGATAAAGTTTTAGAAGATATAGACTTTGCTTTTGGGGGAGATAGCTTTTGGCACGCACGCTTTCAAGAAGTAAGAGGAATAACTCAACTTGTTCGCCAATGCTTAGAAGGCAAAGATGTTTATTTTGACAACACTAAACCTATTGTTTTGTGCGCCAAAACCATCTCTCCTGTTGAAATGATGCAATTTGACCATGCAAATTTGGTCGCAATGATTGTGGAAGATAATAGCTTTTTATCTCATGGAATGATTATTGCCAGATCAAGAGGAATTCCGGTTGTAGGCGGCGTAATTGAATTAAAAAAATTTATTAATAACCAAGACGAATTATTAGTTGATGGCGATTTAGGACGTATATATGTACGCCCTCTTAGCACCGTAATCGCAAATTATGACACCTCTAAAAAACCACAGTTTAGCAAACCTTCTGACTCAACAAACAACGGCGCTGTTATTTCACGAGACGGAACACCTGTGCATTTATTTATCAATGCAAATTTGAGTGAGGATTTAGAATGTCTGGAACGCTCTACTATTAAGGGAGTTGGGTTATACAGAACAGAAATCCCATTTATGATGAGTGAACGTTGGCCTGATGTAGAAACGCAAACCAGGTTATACTTGCAAGTAATGAATAAGGCTAAAGAAAAATCTGTTGTTTTTCGAGCACTTGATGTTGGTGGAGACAAAACATTTCAATCACTCCATAAAAGCTTTAAAAATCCTCAAAAAGGCTGGAGAAACTCAAGGTTCACAATGCAAAGGCCATCGCTCATTCGATTGCAGCTACGTGCAATGATTAGGGCTCGTGCAAGCTGTGATTATCCAGATTTACCCCTTCATATAATGTTTCCCATGATTAGTGAAGCACAGGAAATGCGCTTCGTAAGAACGCTAATACAAAAAGAGCTAGATCGTGAGAAAAATTTAGGCCACAAAATACCACAAACTATTCGTATTGGCGCAATGATCGAAGTGCCATCAGTAGTATTCCAGCTCAATCAATTTTTAGATCTAGTCGACTTTATATCTATTGGAAGTAATGACTTGTTTCAATTTTTCTTTGCCATTGATCGTGCCGATGCAGTTATGAGCAAACGCTATGATCTTCTTTCAAAAGCCTTTATGCAAATGCTTAAAACCATCATAGACAGCGCAAAAGCAAAAAATGTTAGTGTGAGCTTGTGCGGTGAAATGGCAAGTCGCCCTATTGAAGCTATGGCCTTGCTAGGAATAGGGCTGCGCCATTTTTCAATTAACCCCAATTCCGTAGAAGCCATTGAAAATATGGTTCAAAGCCTTGATATTTGGTCTGTTCAAGACTGCATGACCGATTGTTTAAGTGACAATCCTTTTGCCTATAAAGCAGCACATCTAAGCATTAGGGAGCGGGTGATGGAGCTGGCACAGATTCAACAGACTCAACTTTCTTAGTGCTAAACCTGTTCTCTCTAGAATCTTCATGAGTAATAGCAATACGTGCCGTTGCCATAATTTTATTTAGCAATCGACCTGCCTGTCTTGCAAATTCGCGCTGCTCTAGACCTTCTTTAATTTCTGCTTTTGTAGGTACCAAATCTTTTTCTGGATTCTCAACAGAACAAACCATATATAGACTTATGTCCCTTTCATTTTGAAGAGGTCCTGCCACCTGGTTTACCCCAACCTTATCCAAAACAACCTGCAATGGCTCCGGGAAATTTGCCATTGGTTGCTTTTCTACTATCTCTGTATGCCCATTTGCCTCATTTCCTACGCGCTGAAAATCTTTACAATTTTTTGCAGCTTTCAAATGAGTCACAATTGCTTCTAGAACCATCACATTTTCTTCATTCATGTCTTCTGGAAGCTGAATACCTACTTTAGCCACTGAAATTTTCCGGCTACGATATGAACCTTGCCCTGCTAGCTTCTTATCAAGCAGCTTTACAATTTTATACGCATTTTGAGATTCAACGGGCCTTGTTACATCACCTACTTTTAAATTTTGAACAATTTTAGCGACTTCGTCGTCTATTTGACGCACGGCTCTCCAACCTACATAGCCACTTTGAGCACCGAATTGCTGCGCAACCAAGCGGAAATTTGTCATGGGCTGATTTACTTGTGCATATAAACGATCTGCATCTTGTTTGCTTTTTGCACGATTCTTTTCATCTATTGGCAAAACAATCTCAACTAATTCGTATTGATCTGTCTCGAGTGTGCGCTTAACCTTTTCAAGCTCTTTTTCAACATCACTATCGGTTACACGCACCTGATTCCCAAATAAAGCACGAATAAACCTAGCCCAGCTGAGCTGAGCTGACATTCTGCTTCTAAGTGTATCAATTTTTATCCCCATTGATTTAAATCGCTCTTTCATTTGCTCTATGGTCATGCCATTTTCTTGCGCAACATTTTCTAACGATTTACTTATTTCTTTTTCTGAAATTTTAATCTCAGCTTCTTTAGCTGAAGATTCTTGCAATTTTTCAACAATCAAATTTTGCAATACCTGATGTCTCATTGCATCTTTTGATTCTTTGGTGTTTGGCATGTTAAGCGTAGCAATTGCAAAATCTAAGCGTAACTCAAGCTCACGCTCTGTAATCGCATGTTGGTTTACAACTGCAGCAATTAAAGCCTGATCAGATTTTACATTCGAATATGCAGGACAAAACGAAAAATTCAAAAAGAGTACTATAAGGATAAATGCAAACATGCCTAGAAAAAGCCAAAAATTAATTGTACATATAGATATATGTTTATCACGTCGTCATACATTTTAAAACGTCTTTGCGCATCAATTGGTGTTTTAGCTACAATTTTGGTTGTATTGCTATGGTTGACGCAGTCATTAAAATTTATTGAGGTCATTGTTAACCACAATGTTTCCTTGCAGGGCTATTTCTCTTTAATCGTATATTTATTACCCGATATGTTTGTGAAGGTGGCCCCAGTGTGCACTTTGATTGGTGCTCTGCTCGCATATGGAAAATTAACGCTCGATAATGAATTACAGGTAATGCAAGCTTTAGGGAAAAGCCCATGGCAAATCCTTCACCCAGGCATGGTCTTAGCAGGATTTTTAACACTGTCCTTACTTTTCCTAAACATTTTCACCATTCCAAATGCTTATCGAGCATTTCGCGCTCAAGAATTTCAGCTTCGCAATCAATTCTCTTCATCAATTGTGCGCGACGGATCTTTTAATGTTATAAAAAGCTTAACCATCTTTGTAGAAAAACGCCGATCAGCGAAAGAATTTGAAGGTGTTTTTATTCATGACACCGGCGAACATTCAGAAAAAAAAGCAAAAAAACCATATACAATATTTGCCAAAGAAGGAATTTTAAAAAAAATAAACAACCAGTATGTTCTAGTTTTGCATAATGGCACCAGACAAGAAAAAGACAGCAACAATACCGTGCAATCATTTGAATTTAACGAATTAGTCTATAATTTTGATTCATTCACCACAATCGTGAACACGCGCAGCTTAAAACCTTATGAAAAAGATATTCGCGAGCTTTTTCAGGTGAACAATGAAAATTCCGAAAATTCAAAATTACAAATGCGCATGGCAGCAGAGGGACATCAGCGAATATTACTGCCCTTTTTATGTTTGATAAACATGCTTATGGTAGCGCTAACAATGGTAGTTAACCGTCCTTCAAGACGTTTACGTCGCAAACGCATTATCTATTTAATTCTTGCTGGGGTAATTTTTCAGTGGCTAATATTGAACCTGTTGCAACTACAACTTCGCTTCCATTTTTCAGCATTCATTGCCTATTGCTTAGTCATTACATCTTTAATACTGGCGTTCATTGCGCTCAGATATGGCAAATTTCATCACACCTTACAGAGGCTATTTGAACGATGTGGTATTTAATTTCAACCGTAAATAGGTACGTTAGCAAAACTTTTTTATTTTGGTTTGGGCTTATCTTTTTGACTGTGGCCTTGATTATTAGCCTTTTTGAAATGATAGATTTAACAAAGCGTACAATGCAGCACGATGTGCCATTTTCAATTTTATTTCAAATAGCATTTTTAAAACTACCCAAACTACTTGATCAACTTCTGCCATCCATTACTTTTTTTGCCGCTCTTGCTTGCTTCTTACGCCTTGCGCAATCACAGAATTTCGTTGTGATGTTCAGTTTTGGGGTATCGCGCTTACAATTTTTAAGTAGCATATCATTGGTTGTTGTTGCCTTAGGAGTGTTAAACATTGTAGCCTTAGACCCAGTTCGAGCAGCACTTTTTGGCCGAATGGTTATTTTAGAAGAAAAAATCTTTCAGAAAAAACCCTATAGCGTTTCCTTTACAGATACAGGGCTGTGGCTTCGTGAGAACTTTTCTGATTCTCAAAATATCATCCATGCAAAAAGCTTCAACGTTATGCAAAAACAATTCAAAAAGTTAATGATTTTTGAATTTAGTAAAAAAGGAGATTTTATACGCCGTGTTGACGCTGAAGTTGCCGAATTAGAAAATGAACAATGGCATATGCACAACGTCAATATTGTTTCAAACCACCGTCAAGAAAACGCTCAAACACATGTTGAGCCTACAACCATTACCATGGAACAAATTCAACAATCAACTGCTCCACCTGAAACTATTTCTTTTTTTCAAACACCGGCATTTATTAAAATGTTAGAAGAAGCAGGACTCAATGCCAGCTCTTACTCCATGTTATGGCATCAACAAATTTCTAAAATTGGTATGATGATCGCCTTCATATTCTTGGCTGCAAGTTTTTGTTTGGTTTCTACCAGAAACAAATCATTCAGCATGATTATTGGCGCCAGTATTATATTTTCTTTTTTGATGCATTTTTTCGAGCACATTATTCATGCGTATGGGATTGCCCATAAAATTCCAATCATTGCCGCCGCATGGATTCCGCCAATAGTCACCTTTGTAAGCGCATACTGGCTAACCACGTTATTAGACGATCGCTAGTTATGCCTTCTTAAGGCCTAATGTGTAGTAATTGCGTCGTTCTTGAGATGATGGAATTCTTAAAATCTTACGATATTTAGATATAGTTCGCCTTGCTACAAGCATTCCCTTTTCACCCAATTTTGAAACCAATTGTTCATCAGATAAAGGAGCTGTTTGCGATTCTTTACTCACTAAGTCAGCAATGGCATTTTGAACTGATTTTGCTGAAACGTCGTCTTGCCCTTCAGAAATTGAAGTTATTGACTGACTAAAGAAAAACTTTAATTCAAAGGTGCCACGCGGTGTACTAATGTATTTTGCCGTTGTAATACGACTAACCGTACTTTCATGCATATCAAGCTGATCGGCAATTGTTTTTAAGGTCAAAGATTTTAACCCATGCATGCCTTTTGAAAAAAATTCCTGCTGATGCTGCACAATAGCACTAGCTACGCGTTTCAAAGTCACCAACCGTTGGTTAAGCGCCTGCATCAACCAGTTTGCATGAGCGTATTTTGCTTGTAAAAATTGCTTTTCATCTGGTTTTTTTAATTTACCACGCAGTTCGTTATAATAGGGACTATTCAAAAGAATTTGCGGAAGTGTGTTCATATTTAATTCAAAAACAAACACATCATCTGCATTTTTGTGAATAAAGCCATCTGGAATAACATTATCATCGTAAGTATTCATTAAAAATCCTGATGAAGGGCGCGGATTTAATTCCCGTAATTCCGATAAACACTTCTGCAATTCTTCAATGCTTAGCTTACATTTTCTTGCCAACACACTAGGGCTACCCTGCAACAAGCCATCTATATTTTGCAGCAAAAGGTCCATTTTTGGCGTTAAAGCATTTTTTTCTTGAAGCTGAACCCTTAAGCATTCTTCAACATTTCTTGAGAAAATCCCAATGGGGTCAAACTTTTGCATGACAGCAATCATTTTTTCGACAAGTTCAAGCTCTGCCCCAAATTGTTCAGCTATTTCTGCCGCATCAACTTCAAGGTACCCGTAAGAATTCAAGCAATTAATCAAAACCAAACCGGTTAAATATTCATTGTTATTCGTTGCCACTAGTGATAATTGCAACTGCAAATAGTCTTGAAGGGTTTGTTCGCAACGCAGCCGTGGATTTTGAGTGTTACCTTCTTGCATAGGGTCACGTTCTTCAAATTGCAGACTATCATTTGGACGTTCATCATCACAATCAAGCGAATACTCTTGTGGTTCTTCCTGTGAAGTTGGCAGTGATTCATCACCCGTTTCAAGTGTTAATAAAGGATTCTCCGCTACTTGTTCATTTACATAAACACTTAGTTCGGTTACCGACAGTTGCAACAAACGAATAGCTTGCTGCAGTCTGGGGGTCATGGCTAGGGTTGTTGAAACCCTTGCTTCTATGTTTTGTCCTATTTTCATAAGTCCTATAGTACATAGAAAACCTTACCAATAAGTAAACGTCCAACTTAAAGATGGCCGTGTGGTTTATGGTGCAATCACCGTACATATAAAGATTAATCTTTTTATTTATTACGCAAGTATCCAGAAATTACTCACTGGACCCTACGATCAAGTCGTAGGGAAACTACTGTGGGGGCATCTTCTTGAGTCTTCTTATGGCTTGACTGTGATCCATCCACTCCTTAGTTTTCCTATGGCTTGACCATAGGATCCAGTTCTATAGCATCCGGATTATTTTGTGATCTCTTCATACAAATCAACCCAGTTGGGATTTTCTTTTTCAATAAGAGACACTTTCCAGGCGCGCCTCCATGTTTTCAAGCGACGTTCTCGCTGAACCATTACACCTGCATCTTGGCATATTTCATAATACACCAATTTGTCTACAGCATATTTTGACGTATAACCCTTTGCAAATTTCTGTTTGTGTTCATAAATTCTTTTGATTAGATTGCCTGTTCTTCCAATATAGAGCGTTCCGTTTGGCTGGCTAGCAAGAATGTAAACGTAATATTGCATGTATTCATCTTGGACCCAAGGCCCAAGCCTCGGGAAACTACGGGTGATTATACAAAGTGTAAAAAACGCCACATTTGAAAGCAATGAATAAAAATAGAATGCAGAAATTACTCACTGGACCCTACGATCAAGTCGTAGG
>CAYUNR010000037.1:0-14247 GCA_964446295.1 uncultured Candidatus Finniella sp.
AAGGGCAAACTACCTAGTAGCTATTAGTCCTATTGATAAAAAAACCCAATACATAGGCGTTGCTTGGACAGATATATCAACAGGCACGTTCTGCGTAACCGACATAGCGTTGCAATCTTTAGCCAGCACTCTGTATCAGCTAAATCCAGCAGAAATGCTTATGCCTGAAAGCATTTGGCAATCACTTGAGTTAGATGTTTTTAATGAATTCAAAAAAGTTATTAGGCCTCTGGCAGATACACGATTTAATTTTAACAGCGCGCAAAAGCAATTGTTAGAATCATTCAAAGCCATTAGCCCTGAAGTCTTCGGTCTTGACCAACCAAGGTTAATTCAAGCTGCAGGGGTTTTGTGTGATTACGTACAATTAACGCAACAAGGAAAAAATCGGCATTTACGTTCTCCGAAGCGCATATATAATGACAGCTTTGTAAAAGTTGATGCTCAGTCTTGTCGCAATCTTGAAATTGTTCGCACATTAAAAGGTGATTTTGATGGGTCGTTGCTACATGCTTTAGACAATACTCAAACTGCTTTTGGAGGAAGGTTATTTTTTGAACAGCTTACTCATCCACTTAATGACATTGCAGCTATCAATCAACGATTGAATAAAATTGATTGGTTTACAAAGCAGAATGATATACGTGTCACGCTTAGAAGTACTTTGGCTCATTGCCCCGATAGTGAACGCGCCCTCATTCGCATTACCCTGGAAAGAGCCCTACCCCGAGATTTAAAAGCAATCACTCAAGTACTATCTGTGGCACAAACTGTAAGTCAGATGCTGGAACAGCAATCTTTTTGGACGTTTGATGTGCCATTAGATTTAATGAACATGTTAGAGCAAACTTTAGAAGAGCATCTGCCAGCCATTATTCAAGATGGTGGACTAATTAAAGCTAATGTCGATTCTACATTAGATGAGCTGCGCTACATGCGTGATAATGGCGCGCAACAGCTAAAAGAATTAGAGCAGCGTTACCAAAGAGAAACTGGCATTTCAAATTTAAAAATTCGAACAAATAACCTAATTGGATATTATATCGAAGTCAGCGCCAGCCATTTAAGCAAAGTTCCTGAAACTTTTTTCCACCGCCAAGCAATTAGCAATGGCGCTAGATATATGACAGTTGAACTGCAAGAATTAGCAACAAAACTAGTTAGCGCAGCAGCAGCCACAATTGCACAAGAAATTAAAATATTCCAAGGATTGTGCACTCAGATTTTACACCACCGGGAACAGCTAGAGACTCTCGCTTTATTGATTGCGGAAATTGATGTTACTAGCAGTATGGCAGAACTAGCTGTTGTGAAAAATTTTGTGCGCCCTATATTAGACGAAGTACCAGTCTTTAATATTAAAGGGGGGCGCCATCCCATTGTGGAAACTGTCACATCAAAAAAATTTACCCCCAATGATTGTAGCCTTTCTGAACAACCATTTGCTCTTTTAACTGGCCCCAATATGGCAGGAAAAAGCACTTACCTTAGACAAAATGCGTTAATTATTTGGATGGCTCATTGCGGGTTATATGTGCCTGCAGCCAGTGCTGAAATTGGAATAGTTGATCAAATATTTTCGCGAATTGGAGCCGCCGACGACTTGGCAGCTGGACGTTCAACTTTTATGGTGGAAATGGTTGAAACCGCAAGTATTTTACACCAAGCAACCGAACGATCTTTCATTATATTAGACGAAATTGGCCGCGGAACTTCTACCCAAGACGGCCTAGCCATAGCAAGTGCAGTTAGCGAACACATTATTAATAACATAAAGGCACGCTGCATTTTCGCAACGCACTATCACGAATTAGTTGATTTGGCAGCGCATCACCCTGTTAAGCTTTTGACCATGAAAATAATTGAACACAGTGGAAACGTAGTGTTTCTTCATGAAATTATTGAAGGCTCAGCCGATAAGTCATACGGAATTCATGTGGCCGAATTGGCTGGACTGCCACAAATTGTTATTGCACGTGCGCAAGAAATTTTAAAAGAAAGCGGCACCAAAATAGCTTCTGTAAATACCCCCGAGGCAACTGCTAAATCATCAATTGAGGAATCAAATATGTTAAAGTTTTTACGCGGCATTAAACCAGATGATTTATCACCCAAGCAAGCTTTGCAAACATTGTATGAATTAAAAGAACACGCCAGCCGCAATCAAAACAGAAATGCAAAATCATCTCTTGGGAAAACGCATTTGTTTAGTTGAGAAATTTTCTTCATAAATCTTTCTTCAGATAATTCATACTGGAATTTTTATCGTATCCACCACGAGACAGTTCAACGTTGAATCCTAATTTTTGGTAAAATCCTACTGCCTGAAAATTCATGGTTTCAACAAATGCAAATGTACAGTTTCGTGATTTTCCATAGTTAAAAGCATGCTGCATTAATTCTGTAGCAATACCTAAACAACGATAGTTTTCTTCCACAAAAAGATATTTAATGTGCAGTTGCCCCCAAAACATTTGCACGACAACACAACCTATAATATTGGAGCCTTCTCTTCGTTCAAAAGAAATTGGCTCTTCATTTAAGCCATTGATGCCGGTTGCTTTGATGGCAGCATTGCTAAATTCTTCATATATTTTGTTTTTGAGTTCAGCTGTTAAAGCAGATTGGTGAATTTTCATAACTATCCTTTTAAGACTTTGGTGTAATGCCCTGCGTTTGCTTTTCGTCACCAAAATACTTAATAAAAAAGAACTTGGTAAGCTTTGGGTTTTTAATATTTTTCCTTATAAATTCTAATTCAAAACCACATTTTTTATAAAATTCTGGAGCCTGGAATTGGTTGGTAACCAAATTGATATTATTGAAACCCTTTCCCTTAAAGTGATCTTCAAGGGCTTGGATTAGTTTCCTGCCATATCCCTTACCTCGATGATGTGAATCCACCCACATATCATCAATGTAAATTTCTGCAAATGCGGTAAAAGCGTTTAGAACACCAAGCGTGTTATTTTGATCATCTGATAAAACTAATGCAAACCGCTTGTAATTAACATCAATGCCATGACTAGCTTCATATTTGACCAAGTCATTTTGCATTTTTTCTTCAATGATTTCACAAAGTGTATCAACAAATTTTATTGAGTTCATAACATTTTCCCTACTTCAATATCTTGTAAATCACTTTCATGATTATCAGGGTCATCAAAAGACATTTCCGTATAGCCGTGCTGACAATAAAAATTATAAGCCTGAGGTGAGGACTGCACATGCAAACTTCTTACACTTTGCAACTTCAACCACTTTTCACAAAGCTCTAATAAATAACCACCATATTTTTGATTTCTAAATGCTTCATCTATAACAATAATACGCATGGCTGCACGTTGATTCGGCCAACGTTGTAAATGAGCATATCCAATAATTTGAGTGCCTTTGTATAGTACAAAATGTGTATGATCATGGTGGTTAAATGTCCAAATATACGGATCATCAATAGGCACTTTATCGAAAAAATATTTTTGACGATACGTTTTAGCTGCTTCCCATTCTGCGTAATGAGTGCAATGCATCAGACGTAATTTATCAAACCCCGCTTGCTGCAGAATTTTTTGAATGAAAGTATTCTTTCCTAGCGTGTAATGAGAAAACATAGAGGGCGCGTTTTTATATTCTTTTTGCTCTTCTGCCAAAGTATTTTTTAAGTTGGCATACTCAACGCAGGCTTTTGAATCTGACCGTAGAAAATTTCTAAACAATAGATTTAGTTCAATTTCAGGACTTCCGGGCTCATACACATGAAGGTGCACTGGTGTTTCGGTTTTTTTAGTAAAATAAGAACGAAAAGGAATATTCATTTCACCCTTAAACTTAAAACCAATAGCTTCTATAAGATCAATAGATTCCGCAGAATTTCTTACAACCAAAATAATATCAATGATAGGTTTTGCGCATAACCCTGGCGCAGAAGTAGAGCCTATATGATGGATCTCAAGAAAATTATTGCCCAGTTTTTGTTTGATAAGATTTGCCTCTGACTCAAATAGCTGAGGCCAGTTGGAATTATACGGCACAACTTCGATGGATTTATAAGTCATAAAAATCTCCATATTCAACAAAGATGATGAACTATCGATTTTACTCTTGCGACATCGCTCTAGTCCATCAATAATACAGAACCCATTTAGAATACAAAATCATGACCGCCATTGTTCCCTTGCTATATAACGAACGTAGTGAAACAAGCCCTGCTTTTGCACTAGAATCGCCATTTCAGCCAGCAGGTGATCAACCAACTGCTATTAAAGAAATTATTAAGGGCTTTCAGGCAGGTGAACGCGATCAAGTTTTGCTGGGTGTTACAGGCTCAGGGAAAACATTTACCGTGGCGCAAGTCATTCAACATTTGCAACGCCCGTCATTAGTAATGGCGCCAAATAAAATTTTAGCAGCGCAGCTGTATTCAGAAATGAAAGAATTTTTTCCAAATAACGCGGTTGAATATTTTGTTTCTTATTATGACTATTACCAACCTGAAGCTTACGTCGCAAGAACAGATACATTTATTGAAAAAACCGCATCTATCAATGAACAAATAGATCGAATGCGACATTCAGCTACTCGGTCAATGCTAGAACGACGCGATGTTATAGTGGTTGCCAGTGTCTCCTGTATTTACGGCATTGGTGGCGCAAACACGTATAGCGAAATGACCGTGCCACTTAAAGTTGGACAAATGCTTGATAAGCAACAACTTATGCAAAATCTTATTCAATTACAGTACAAACGAAATGATTTAGCTTTTGCACGTGGAACATTTCGAAGCCGTGGTGATGTACTTGATATTTTTCCAAGCCATTTTGCTGATCGTGCGTGGCGCCTAAGTTTCTTTGGTGATGAAATTGAAAGTATTTCAGAAATGGATGTTCTAACTGGTGAAAAATTTGGCACACTTGAAGAAATTCGTGTGTTTGCTAACAGCCATTATGTAACGCCTGGCCCTACCATTCAGCAAGCTATTAAAAAAATTCAAGCTGAACTTGTTGTGCGTGTTAACGAACTAGAAGAATTAGGCAAGCTTTTAGAGGCTCAACGGCTTTCACAGCGTACAAAATTTGACGTAGAAATGATGCAAGCAACAGGCACCTGCGCAAGCATTGAAAACTATTCAAGGTATTTAACCGGGCGCGCCCCTGGTGAACCACCCCCCACTCTTTTTGAATACCTACCCAAAGATGCAATGTTGTTTGTTGATGAAAGTCACGTAAGCGTGCCACAAATTGGCGGAATGTTTAAAGGAGACCGCGCGCGCAAAGAAGTATTGTCTGAACATGGGTTCAGGTTGCCATCGTGCAAAGATAACCGTCCATTGATGTTTGAAGAATGGAACAATTTTCGTCCACAAACTTTATTTATTTCAGCAACGCCGGGACCCTGGGAATTAGCTCAAACCGAAGGTGTATTTGTTGAACAGTTGATTCGACCAACCGGTCTTGTTGACCCTATTTGCACTATTAAACCTTGTGATCGCCAGGTTGATGACCTAATGGAAGAATGCCGTCATACGGTTGCCAAAGGGTTCAGAGTTTTGGTAACAACCCTTACTAAAAAAATGGCAGAAGCTTTGACTGAATATTTAAGCGATGCCAACATGCGTGTTCGTTATTTGCACTCAGACATTGAAACTCTTGAACGTATTGAAATTATTCGTGGTCTTCGTTTCGGGGATTTTGACATTTTGGTAGGCATTAACTTGTTGCGTGAAGGATTAGACATTCCTGAATGTGGCCTTGTTGCCATTTTAGATGCTGATAAAGAAGGATTTTTACGTTCAAAAACTTCCCTTATTCAAACCATTGGCCGTGCCGCACGAAACGTGGAAGGTCGTGTAATTCTTTATGCAGATAAAATAACAGGTTCCTTAAAAGGGGCGCTAGAAGAAACTGAACGCCGCCGAAACAAGCAAATTGCGCACAATGAAACCCATGGCATAACCCCTGAAACAATTAAAAAAACAATCTCGTCTTCTTTAGATTTACGCAAAAAAGAACAAGCTTCTGATTCTTCGCATAAAGACCTTTCAGTCAAAGAACTTGAAAAGAAGAAAAATCAGCTATTGAAAGATATGAAAACAGCAGCAGGGAATTTGGAATTTGAAAAGGCAGCCAGTCTACGTGATGAATTACGTATTATTGAAGCTTTAGAGATTAAATTTTTGTAACCACTGCCATTGCAGCAAAAATTATGCGATGGTATAACCAGTAGATTGGTCGCATAGCTCAGCGGTAGAGCACTACATTGACATTGTAGGGGTCACAGGTTCAATCCCTGTTGCGACCACCATTTCGTTGTAACGTATGCGTCGCTTTATATTTCTTATTCTATTGTTTTTAGTTGCAGGAGGAGTCATATTTTATGCTCCTGGCGGACTGCTAAAGCCATTAGGCACAAATGAAAACACTGCCTTCATTATTCAAAAAGGTGATTCAACACTAGCAATTGCAAATTCTTTGAAAGAACAAAAAATAATTCCACATACGGTAAACTTTTTATGTGGAGTAGCGTTTCTAAAATTAAAAAAGCAATCACTAAAGCATGGCGAATATCTAGCTGAACCAAAGATTACTTTGTGGAAATTAATACAGAAAATAGCAAAAGGAGATGTTGTTGTTCACCATATCACCATTCCAGAAGGCCTCACTGTTTATGAAGTTTCCAAAAAACTTGAAGACATTTCAATTTTAGCAGGCGCTATTGAAGCGTTACCTTCAGAAGGAACGTTGCTACCTGAAACGTATGATTATTATTGGGGAGAATCGCGGCAACAAGTATTGCAGCGCATGGAAAAAGCCATGGAAACTCTTAAAAATAAGGTATGGGCAATGCACCAGAGCAACTGCCCTTTAAAAAGCTGGGATGAAGTTCTGACTATTGCTTCAATTGTAGAAAAAGAAACAGGATTAGCTGAAGAACGTGATTTAGTAGCATCGGTCTATTTAAATCGTTTACAAATTGATATGCCGTTACAAGCTGACCCAACTGTTATTTATGCTGTTACTAAAGGACAAACGTCTTTTTACAGGCCTATTTTTAAAAGCGATCTCGCTACTGATTCACCATACAATACATATTTGAACAAAGGCCTGCCTCCCACACCAATTGCATGCCCGGGGGAAGCTAGCATTATGGCAGTATTAAAACCTGCCCAAACAGCTTATTTATATTTTGTAGCAAGTGGCACAGGTGGACATGAATTCAGTCTTGATTTAAAAACTCACAATCAAAATGTTAAAAACCTCAGGCACATTGAAAAACAAAAAAAGAGGCAGTTATGAATATTAAAAGACGCGGTTTAATGTTTATATTGTCATCACCATCTGGTGCTGGAAAAACCTCAATTGCCCAGGCATTACTTAAGCAAGATGTACATTTAAAAAATTCTATTTCGGTAACAACCCGACCCAAACGTCCATCTGAAATTAATGGCAAAGACTATTTTTTTATAACTGAAAATAAGTTCAAGGAAATGCTTAACAACGGTGAGCTTTTAGAGCATGCGGAAGTGTTTGGGCATTTTTACGGCACCCCTAAAGAGTTTGTATTTGAGCAATTGGAAATGGGATTTGATGTTATTTTTGACATTGACTGGCAAGGGACACAACAAATTGCTCAATTAGCACCGAATGATTTAGTAACCGTTTTTATTTTGCCACCTGATTTGCCTACCTTATACGCACGACTAAAAAACAGAGCTCAAGATGATGACGAAACAATCAGCACAAGAATGAATGAAGCAGCATCAGAAATTAGTCACTGGCCCGAATACCATTACGTAATAGTCAATCAAGATTTTGAAAAAAGCCTAGCTCAGATTGCTGCAATACTAACTGCAGAAAGAACCAGGCGCAAACGTCAGATAGGACTTGCTGAGTTTGTAAATCAATTTAGATAAAATAGACAAGCACAGAAATTAATACCATTCTCCAAGCTCTTTTTGTTTTTGTTTGTATTTCCATGCATTTGAACTAATGGTGCCCAATCCATACCACACACTGTAATTCATAAGATATTCTTCCGAATAAGATTCTAAGTCTTCATTTGCTTGAGTGGAAGGCTTAAAGCTAAAAAGTTCATGAGCAATATTTTTTGCTTAAGCGCTTCATTAAGATTTTTTATACTTTTTTCAAGTTCAAGATAATGAGTCTGATGAAAACTTATTTCTGCTACTGCAGGACGAGAAAAGAGGCCAATTCCATTTTGAATAACATCTTTATCTTCACCAGAAAAGTCACTTAACTTTTCCAACACTGTTTCTAAAGCTTGCTTGTAAGTTAGCGGTTTACCGTCACGAGTGTTGAGATAAGCACACGGATCGTCTAAATCTCGAATATCATCTGCTGCATTAATTGGGCTGAATGTCCCAAAAAAACCTATTAACAATAAGACTAATTTCACAAAAATCCCTAAAGCAACTGTTATGAATTTCAGTGTGCAATAGGGATATTAAAAATAGATTAATAGGCTGAAATGACTTACCCGATTTTAATTTTTCTAGAATCGAATGCATCACGCACAGCTTCACCTGTAAAAATCAGCAAGCTTAAAAGCACAGATATTGAAAAGAATGCAGTTAACCCCAGCCATGGTGCTTGGATATTATTTTTAGCTTGAGTTATTAATTCACCTAATGAAGCAGATCCCGGGGGCAGCCCAAACCCCAAAAAATCAAGGGATGTTAACGTAGCAATAGAACCGTTCAGTATAAATGGCAAATAAGTAATAACTGCCACCATTGCATTGGGCAGCATGTGACGCCATATAATACGGCTGCTTGGAACGCCTAATGCTTCGGCTGCTCGAACATAATCAAGCGTGCGCGTACGGAAAAATTCAGCTCTTACAACGCCAACAAGAGTCATCCACGAAAACGTCAGCATAATTGCTAGTAACCACCAAAAATTTGGCTCAATCATGCTAGAAAGAATAATCAGCAAATACAAAACAGGTAAATTGCTCCAAATTTCAATGAACCGCTGCATCAGTAGATCAAATCGTCCACCGAAATATCCTTGAAGTGATCCGGTAAATATCCCGATAATTGAAGCCCCTAACGTTAGTGCCAAACCAAACAAAATAGAGATACGAAAACCATAAAGAGAACGTGTTAACACATCGCGCCCCTGATCATCTGTTCCTAGCAAGTTGTCAGAAGTAGGAGGTGATGGAGCCGGTGAATTAAGGGCATAATTAACAGTATTAATGCTAAATGGAATTGGCGCCCAAATAATGAAACCATTAGGCTTTATAAGGTTTTGCACAAATGGATCACGGTAGTTTGTTGCCGTTTCAAAGGTTCCACCAAAAGTGGTTTCGGGATAACTTTTAAGCACAGGAAAATAATAGCTCCCCTTATAACTAACCAAAAGTGGTTTCTCATTTGCAATGAATTCAGCACACAACGTTACTAAAAAAATGCCTACAAAAATTAGAAATGAGTAATACCCGCGCTTGTTTGCTTTGAACTGATATAAGCGTCTTTGTGTAATTGGGTTCATCATAACTACCTTTCGTAAAGTAGCTTATGATAGCGGCTTCGGTAATTTTTGGTAAGTCATAACAAACGCATCAAGTGCCGGGGCAGATAATTGAGGATAATACCCCTTACGGATGGACACGAATTCAAAGCCAATTTTTTTATATAATTGTATAGCTGCAATATTTTGGCATTCAACATCTAGAAAAAATTTTTGCCCCTCGGGCGCCTTGGCAATTATCCATTTTAGTAGATATGTCGCCAAGCCCTTTTTTCGTTGAGCAGGATGCACCCCAATGGTTAATAGGTCTGTGGAATCATCAACTGTATAGGTAAAAATAAACGCCTGCTTGCTAATATGAAATGCTTCGTATTTGTGATCACCTAAATGCTGAGACCAAAGCTCTTCTCGGTCAAAGCACACTTTAAACAAGGGCTGAAACCAGGAGGCATCATCCTTGGTAATTGGCTCTGGTTTTGTATTCTGGTATTCTAACATAATATGGCTCAGGACTACTTACATTTTCAAGGTTTGGATGGAATAAATAATATTGTATTAAGTGGAAAGCCAAATTTTTAGGCGCCTGCCCCAGATCACCACAAATGGATTTTCCTTGGTCTTTTAAAATGTTTAGTTCTTGTTCTGTTACGCAACCAACAGTGTCATCTATCTTTGTAAAATAATCTCCACGAAAACTATCAATAACCGGAATTGCTCCCTCAAAAGCCCATTGCAAAAGATCAAGAGTATTCGGGCAAAAAAGCGTCGATTCATAGCCTATTTTAAAGCCAATTGCCGTTGCTAACTGAATACGAATACTAGTAAAAGAACCAGGACCGGTTGTTGTGGCAATAACTTTTGGAGGCATAGGCAAAAAATCTTTAATCAAAGACGTTAAAATCCCCGCGTGAGTTTGCCCGGGCTCTAATAGTGCAACATGCTCTTTAAATTCACCTTCGTGATGCCACGCTAATTGACAGACGCCGGTTGACAAAGAAAAGCCAAGAATAGCCATTAAGATGAACACATGGTATGGTATTGGGGCAAACTCTAGCACAAATAACGATGAAAGCTGTAATTATTTTGAGCGCAGGCCATGGCAAACGCATGAAGAGTGCTGTGCCAAAGGTTCTTCACAAAGTTGCTGGTAAACCTATGTTACAGTGGGTGTTAGATGCTGTAAAAATTTTAAATGCAGATCAGGTTATTGTAGTAACATCACCTGAACTTGAGCGTCTTGAAATATTCAAAAATACTGATGTTGTTGTGCAAATTGTTCCCTTAGGTACGGGCGACGCACTTAAGCTTGGAGTGCAGAAACTCAAAAGCAATATTGATAAAGTTTTTTTGCTTTGTGCTGATACACCACTTTTAGACCCTCAAGATATTAAGAAATTAGAACATTCAAAGGCAGATTTAACGGTTATAGGAATGCAGCTTAATGATTTGAGTAAATCGTACGGACGCATTGAATGTAATAATGAAGGTTACCCTGTTTCAATAAAAGAAACGAAACATAATGAAAATGTGAAAAATATTTCAATTGGAAATGCGGGGGTTTACGCTTTTAAAGTAAAAATGCTTCAAGACCTTTTGCCACACTTAGAAATCAATTCAGAATCAGGAGAAGTTTACGCAACTGATCTTGTAAGGCTAGCAAGCGCTAAAAAATATACAACTGAGCTTATGCTAGCGGATGAAGAAAATTTCCTAGGCGTAAATACACTTGTAGAACTTTCGCAAGCCGAGCAAATAATGCAACGCCGTATCAAAACCCAGCATATGTTGAATGGCGTTCAATTTTTATTGCCCGATACAAGTTACGTTAACTATGACGCTGAAATAGGCGCAGGCACGATTATTGAGCAAAGTGTGCATATTGGTGAAAATGTTCACATTGCACAAAATGCAAAAATACTAAGCTTTTCGTATCTTTCCAATTGCACAATTGAAAGTGCAGCAAGCATTGGCCCATTTGCTCATTTACGTGGCAACGTGGTGGTTGAAGAACATGCTTCTATAGGAAATTTTGTTGAAGTAAAAGGATCAACCATAAGCAAAAATGCAAAAGCAAAACACCTAAGTTATATTGGAGATGCAACAGTGGGAGAAGGTGCTAACATTGGTGCAGGAACAATTACTTGCAACTATAACGGATTTGAAAAATTCAAAACACACATTGGAAAAAATGTTATGATCGGCGCAAATAGCACTCTTGTAGCACCTGTTACAATTAGTGATGGCGCATACATTGCGGCAGGCAGTGTAATTACAGAAGATGTCGGCCCTGATAACCTAGCTATTTCGAGAACACAACAACAGGAGAAGAGTGCATGGGCTTTAAGCTTTCGCGCAAAATACAGCAAAAAATTGTCGTAGTTTTTTTTAGTTTTTTAGGGGCAAGTCTTGACGCCGAAATGCTTACTTATTTTAGTGTGCACAATACTTCACCAAAATATGATGCAAACTCTCAATATTTTGACCACGTAAATCCTAAAGCACCAAAGAAAGGCTCCCTAAAGCTTGCAGTTATTGGAACGTATGATGGTTTAAATCCCTTTGCCGTAATGGGCACATCTCCTATTCACATTGCAATTTTTTGTTTTGCAAAATTGCTTGATGAATCACAAGACGAAATTGGAATCAGCTACCCATATGTAGCGAAAAATTTAGAAATAAGTAGTGATAAAAAAACTATTACTTACCACCTTAGAGAAGAAGCAATGTTTTCTGACGGCACACCAATAACTGCTGAAGATGTTATTTGGAGTTTTAATTTTTTAATAAAAATTAACCCTATGATGAAACAGTATTATCAAGATGTTTCAAAGGTCGTGGAGATAGATCAACACACAGTTAAATTTCACAGCAAAAATCCTGGAAATAAAGAACTCCCTAGAATATTGGGGCAAATATACATATACCCTAGTAAATTTTTCAAAAACCACATGAACGAGAGTGGAGTTATGACCAAGCCATTTCCTTCAAGTGGACCATACAAAATAAGTGTGGCTGACTTTGGGCGCACTCTTGTTTTTGAACGAGTAAAAAATTGGTGGGGAGAAAAAATTCCATCAAACGTTGGCCAATATAATTTTGACACAATCGAGCTGCAATATTTTCGAGATCAAAACGCTGCATTTCAAAGCTTTTTGGCAGGTAATTCAAATTTATGGCTCGAAGCTTCTGCCAATAAATGGCACACCGCTTACGATATTGCTGCTGTAAAAGATGGAAAAATTATAAAGCGAATTATACCTGGAAGCAGCATTCAAGCTACAAAAGGGTTTGCGTTCAATTTAAGACGTGAAAAATTTCATGACATTCGCGTTAGAAAAGCTATTTCCATGCTTTTCAATTTTGAAAGCTTAAACAGATCAATGTTCTACAATGAGTACTATCGTTTGAATAGTTATTACGGCAATTCCGAGCTTGCTCATAATGGTGAACCAACAGAGGAAGAGCTTAATCTTTTGCAACCTTATAAAGATAAGCTACCTGCAGAAGTATTTGGCCCCTCTTTTAAGAACCTTGTGTACAAAGAAGATATTTTACCCAGAGAAATCCTACAGCAAGCACTAGACTTGCTGAAAGAAGCAGGATGGAAATTGAAAGATCAAAAGCTCACAAATACAAAAGGAGAAGTATTTGAAATTACTTTTCTATATACAGATGCCATCCTTGAGAAGATTATTTTACACATGCAACGCAACCTAGCCGCTGCCGGCATAGAATTAAAGCCACGACAAGTAGATGCAAGCACCTACACAGAAATGGTTGACCAATTTGATTTTGATATGGTCATGATGAGCATTGCACAAGACCATTCATTGGGCAATGAACAACGAGAATATTTTGGCAGCAAGTCAGCCAGCGTGAAGGGCTCCAAAAACTTAGCAGGCATTAAAAACACTGTGGTAGATGAGTTAATAGAAAAATTAGTCGCTGCTAAAGATTATCAATCAATGTTGAATTGTGCCCATGCAATAGACCGCGTATTATGCTGGAATTATTACATAATTATGAATTGGGATTTTGCGGGATTGCGTGCCGCATATTGGAATAAGTTTGCAATGCCTGAAAAATCACCAAAGTATTCGCCATTCCCAGTGTTGACCTGGTGGGAAAATCCAGATAATCAGGAACAAGAAGTTCCGCAAAACCAAGGAATGATTAATAAGATAATGCACATAGTAAAAAGTTGGATTACTTAAATGATCAGTTACATTACGCGCAGATTACTACTTGTGATTCCCACTATGTTGGGAATAATGCTGCTTAATTTTATTATTGTTCAGGCGGCTCCTGGTGGACCCATTCAGCAAGTGATCAGTCAAATGCGTGGTGATGCAAGCGATGTTGACTCACGACTTGGTGGTAGCGGCGACCAAATGCAACGAGATCAAACATTTGGCACAGACCAGAGCTACCGAGGCGCACAAGGGATTGATCCTGCATTCATAAAACAGCTTGAAAAACAGTTTGGGTTTGACAAGCCTGCCCATGAACGTTTTTTCTTAATGTTAAAAAATTATGCACGTTTTGATTTTGGAAAAAGCTATTTTCGTGACAAATCTGTAATTGAAGTTATAAAAGCAAAACTACCTGTTTCAATATCATTAGGACTTTGGACAACGCTGCTTGTATACCTTATTTCTATACCACTAGGGATTCGAAAAGCAGTTCATGACGGTAGTAAATTTGATATTATAACCAGTGGAATTGTTGTGGTAGCTTACGCTGTCCCTAGTTTTTT
>CAYUNR010000038.1:0-13981 GCA_964446295.1 uncultured Candidatus Finniella sp.
CAATCGTTCCTATGTTACAGTGCGGTTTGTTCCTTGAAAATTTCTCTTTTGACATAATAATCCCTTAAAAGATTTGTTAAAAATTTTGACTTAGTTTATCGCGATTAAAAAGATTCGTAAATGGGTGAATTGCTGGAAAGGAATAATTTTGGAGCGGGTGATGGGAATCGAACCCACATAGCCAGCTTGGAAGGCTGGAGCTTTACCACTAAGCTACACCCGCAGTAATTTGTAATTTAAGAGAATTTTCCCTAAAGGTCAATATAGATGGGAGAGTTATTGCTCCCCCATCCATTAGTCATTATGCTTTTTTACGATCGTCTTCTTTATCTTCGTATTCAGCATCCACTATAGTTTCACCTTCTGGTGTTTCTGTAGCAGGTGCTGAAGCATCACCTTCTGTTGTCTGAGACGCTTTGTAAGCAGCTTCACCAAGCTTCATTGATGACTGAGCAAGCGTTTGCATTTTTGCTTGAATATCATCTTTATCTTCCTTAGATAAAGCTTCCTTTAAGGCTGCCAAATCAGTTTCGATTGCTGTTTTTTCTTCCTCAGTAACCGCACTTCCGTGTTCTGATAATGCTTTTTCCGTAGAATGAACTAGAGCATCTGCATGATTTTTTGCTTCAATCGTTTCTTTGCGCTTTTTATCATCTTCAGCGTTTGCTTCAGCTTCTTTGACCATACGTTGAATATCTTCTTCAGAAAGACCACCGGAAGCTTGAATACGAATCTGCTGTTCTTTGCCTGTTGCTTTATCTTTGGCAGAAACTTGCACAATTCCGTTTGCATCAATGTCAAAAGTTACTTCAACTTGTGGAATACCACGAGGAGCTGGCGGCAAGTCTTCTAAATTAAACTGACCAAGAGTTTTATTATCAGCTGCCATTTCGCGTTCTCCTTGGAACACACGAATTGTCACGGCTGTTTGATTATCCTCAGCTGTTGAAAATACTTGGCTTTTACGTGTTGGAATAGTTGTATTGCGATCTATCAAGCGCGTAAAGATTCCACCAAGAGTTTCAATTCCTAAAGAAAGAGGCGTAACATCAAGCAACAACACATCTTTAACGTCACCTTTTAGAACACCACCTTGAATTGCAGCACCAATTGCCACAACTTCATCAGGATTCACACCACGATGTGGTTCACGACCAAATAGTTGTTTCACTGTTTCGAATATTTTTGGCATACGAGTCATTCCGCCTACCAAAATAACCTCGTCTATTTGATTTGGCTGCAAGCCAGCATCACGTAACGCTGATTTACAAGGATCAATAGTACGCTGAACTAATTCGTCAACCAACGATTCAAATTTTGCCCGAGTAAGCTTCAAATTTAAGTGCTTTGGACCACTGGCATCTGCAGTAATAAATGGCAAATTAATGTCAGTTTGCATTGAATTTGAAAGTTCAATTTTTGCTTTTTCAGCAGCTTCTTTCAAACGTTGAAGAGCAAGCTTGTCTTTTCTAAGGTCGATAGATTGTTCTTTTTTAAATTCATCTGCAATCCAGTCAATAACACGAGCATCAAAGTCTTCACCGCCAAGAAAAGTATCGCCATTGGTAGATTTCACTTCAAAAACACCATCACCAATTTCAAGAATTGATACGTCAAAAGTACCGCCACCAAGATCATAAACAGCGATTGTACCTGTAGCTTTTTTCTCAAGACCGTAAGCCAAAGCTGCTGCAGTTGGTTCGTTAAGAATGCGCAGAACTTCTAAGCCAGCAATACGTCCAGCATCTTTAGTAGCTTGACGTTGCGCGTCGTTAAAATAAGCTGGAACAGTTACAATTGCTTGAGTAACTTTTTCACCCAGATAATTTTCTGCTGTCTCTTTCATTTTTTGCAAAATAAATGCGCTAACTTGGCTTGGACTATATTTTTCCCCATGCGCTTCTACCCATGCGTCTTTATTATCACCAGAAACAATTTTGTAAGGCACCAGACCTATGTCTTTTTGAGTCATAGGGTCATTAAACGTACGACCAATCAAACGTTTAATCGCAAAAAGTGTATTTTCTGGGTTAGTAACACCCTGACGCTTCGCAGGTTGCCCCACTAAACGTTCTCCGCCTTCTGTAAAGGCAACCATTGATGGTGTTGTGCGAGCACCTTCGGTATTTTCAATAACCTTTGCTGTGTTTCCTTCCATTACGGCAACACATGAGTTTGTTGTACCAAGATCTATTCCGATTACACGTGACATAGCTTTCTCCTTAATATTTTTGTTTTTAGCAGCCATTGACTGACAGTGCTAACAATATACAAAATTTTTGCACAAAAATCAAAGTTTTAAACAAAAAATTTGATTTATTTTAAGAGGTCGCGCAGCCTACTTGCATTCAGCATAGAAATATCAAACACTATATTTATGATTCGTTGGCTTTTTATCATTGTTTTTATGCCCTTAAGTTGGGGAGAGGCTCTTGAACACACACAAGAAAATCAGCCTCTACCTGCTCAAGAACAAAATTTGCTTATCCTTGTAGATTTACAAGGCGCTCTTTTCTATCCAAAAGCTACCGGCGCAAAATTTGCCACTATACAAAACCAAAAAGTAGCTGATTCGATAACTGCACTTAAGAAACAAGGCGCCAGAGTGCTATATTTGGCTGAACACTCTTCTGAAACTATGTTTTGGCAAAATAGTATTACAAAGAACGCTTTGCCCTTTGAAGAGAATTTTAGCCTAAGCAATGAGATTTTTCGTGGCTTTGAAGGCAGTATGCCCTCATGTCGTTTTGGGATTGTGCTTTGTCAAAGCCAACCCTTAGGCGAGATTTTAGGACTAGTTATTAATCAGCTTTGGGTTTGGACTCAGTTTGCCCCAAAAAAGATTATATTTTTTACAAATAGCAAAGAACGTGGAGAAATTGTTTCAGCTATTGGATTACGCATTGGGGCTTTTACCGAAGTTAATTTGGTGCATGGAATAGTCGGAACAGCCCCAACACTTAATACAAAAAAACCTGAAACATCAACACTTATGCAAACAAAGCAGACCGAAAAAATCAAAAAGCACAAACCTTCTATTAGAAGAATAAAGTCGCTCAACGACATATTACAAAAAGCGACAGACTCTTCTAAATCATTCTCATCGCAAGAAAAAATGCATCCACCAATTGCAATAGATGAGTCTAAGCTAGAAAATGTGTAACTTATTCTCTTCTAATATTTGCCATCTCTCATGAATTACGGCATTATCTAGTCAATAAAATAGTAGGAATGCTATGGTGAATTTTAAGAACCTTGCCAACACGTTAACCCTTGCACGCATTGGTTTAATTCCATTTATATTAATAACTTTTTTTATAAATTACCCAACTCCGCGCCTTATAGCAGCATGTCTTTTTGTGCTTGCATGCATTACTGATTATCTTGATGGGTTCATTGCTCGTAAATTCAATCAAGAGACACGCTTTGGGGAAATATTAGACCCTATTGCTGATAAACTTTTGATATCATCAACCTTACTAATGCTTGTGGGATTTGATCGAATTTCAAAATTCAGCATTTTAGCTGCTGTTATTATTCTATGCCGTGAAATTCTTGTTTCAGGCCTACGTGAATATTTAGCTGAGGTTAGAGTTTTACTATCGGTAAATTTTCTTACAAAAATAAAAACAACCATTCAAATGCTTGCACTGGCTGTATTGCTGTATATAGATCCGCAGCATAGCCCTACAGCGCTTCAAGCTATAGGAGAATTGTTATTGTGGATTGCAGCTGGCATAACCCTTTATTCTGGCTGGATTTATGTTCAAACTAGCATGGATGCAGCTACAGAAAATCTTTCTGCATAGCATGCTTTTATTTTTCAAGATTGTATTTTCTGGTTTGGCGTTGTGGTGGGTATTACGTCAAGTAAACCTTGATCAGCTACACTCAGTTTTCGAAGAGCTTCCAGTTTCTACTTACAGCTATGCCTTACTAACGATGAGCCTATGCGTATGCCTTAATGGCCTTCGTCTCTGCTATATTTCAAAATTGATAGGAATTAAAAATTCATTTAAGTCTTTGATCAATCTAACCTGGGCTGGAACATTTTTTAATCAGCTTTTACCCGGTGGCATTGGCGGTGACGCCTATCGAATTTACGCTCTCACTAAGAAAAATAGCACTTTACTAAGCACCTCAGCAATTATATGGGATCGCATTCTAGGACTTGCCTGCATGGGCTTGATTTGTGTGCCTATGCTATTTTTTATAAAATTACCTTCATCCTTAAAAATAATTGCCCTAACTACTTACAGTTTTTTAGTCGGTGGCATTGTTATTTTAATCCTGTTTATTAGATTTCCCATTTTACAAAACTACAAGCTAATAAATAAACTATGGAAAATTCTAGCCTTAGGGAAAAAATTTATTTCAAAACCTTGCGCTTTTTTGGGAATAACAGGACTGACAGCCACTTTTGTAAATTTTGCCGCATTTTATTTATTAATTATTGCCCTGCAAATTCCCTTAAATTTTTGGGAAAGCTGTGTTTTATATACATTTTCATTGCTTATTAGCATGATTCCAATTTCTATTTCCGGGTGGGGATTACGTGAAAGTTTCTTAACAGCTTACCTTCTAGCATATGGGTTGCCGCCCGAAAAAGGGTTCACTTTGGGGATTTTACAGGGATTATTGATGCTAGCTGTAGGTGGTATTGGCGCTATTTTTTACTTATTTTCTAAAAATCATAAAAATTCACTTGGCACTACCTTATAAAATAGATAGTATGTAATCACTTAAGCGGGCGTAGCTCAGGGGTAGAGCACAACCTTGCCAAGGTTGGGGTCGAGGGTTCGAATCCCTTCGCCCGCTCCAAGTAAAAAATTATAGTCCCATCTCAGTCTTTGCTTTGTGGATGAATAAGAGCGGAAAGTTTTGCATTATTAACAGCAGCAGATGCTTGATCATCAAGTATTTTATTTATTTTCTCAATGATCTGCTTAATATCTTCTGAAAATATTCCTATAGCCTTTTCAAAACTTTTAGTTGCTTCATGAACTTTATGGCGCTTGTCATTCAGCGCCAACATTTCCTCTGCTAATTTTATTAAATCATCAATTACTGACGCATTTCCACCTTCTCTTAATAGCTCTTCTTTTTTTCTTTTTAAATTTTCTATCTTTTGTTGATCTTCTTTTTGAAGAGCAGCACCACTTAGACCTGCTGGAGTTGCAGATTCTGCAGCTTTAATCGTTCCTAAAAATCCTAAATAAAGAACGGCTATTAGAGAAATTGCTATTTTATTCATTTTTTCGATCCATGTATATTGTCAATTTACTTAATGTTACATTAAAAATATTAACAAAGTATTATCAGAAACAATAAATTACATAAATATGAAGTGAAGCCGTAAATTATTCGACTTTAAAAGATATGGTGCCTACTACCAGACTCGAACTGGTACGCCTTTTGGGCGGCAGATTTTAAGTCTGCTGTGTCTACCGATTCCACCAAGCAGGCCCCAGACTTCTTTCTAGCAAAGAATAGAAAATTACGCAAAGCTAAAAACACAACTTCTTAAAAATTATCGCTGGGTGAAGTTGATAAAACATACCGACCGGGCGCTGGCTCAATGTTTTCTGTGCTTTCCCACATAGTAGTTTTTATTTTTTTCCCAGAGTGGGGTTTCATCCAGCGATACCATTCAGGCCACCATGAACCAGGCACTTCTTTTGCTTTTTCTAACCATGCTGACGAATCTAAAACAGGCTCTTCACATTTCCAATAGCAATATTTTTTTCGGTGTTCTGGGTTCACAATACCAGCAACATGACCAGCAGCCCCTAAAACAAAAGTTGTATTGTCAGGACACATTTCTTTTATTGCATATGCAGAAGCCCAAGGAACAATGTGATCTGATCTTGTCGCAAATGCGAATATAGGTGTTTGAATTGCCTTTAAATCTACCCCTACCCCATTAATATGAAAATCATTAGGATGCATAAGCGCGTTTTCAAAAAATATATTACGGAGATATTCCATGTGAAGCGTCGCTGGTATGTGCGTTGTATCACAATTCCAATACAGAAAATCTAGTGGAAAAGTTTCTTTATTAAGTAGGTATGTATTGATGTAGTTAGACCATATCAAGTCATTTGCACGCAAAAAACTAAATACCCTAACCATTTCGTCACCAGGAAAATAGCCAATATCTTTTACGCGCTTTTCTAGATGCTCTAGCTGGTCTTCACAAACAAACACTTTCAAGTCACCCATTTGATCAAAATCTATTGGCGCCGCCAAAAGACTAAGGCTTTCTATGGGATTTTTTTCAATACGCTTAGCCAAATAACCGGCTAAAAGAGTAGCTGCCACACCTCCTGTACAGTACGCTAAAAGATTTAGTTTGTCTTGTTTTGAAATTGATAAAACCTTTTGAACTGCATCAAGCACTCCATCAATAACATAATCGCTAAGACCATGATTAGCATAGGTTTCATCTGGGTTAATCCATGAAAGCACAAATACACTAAATCCTTTTTCAAGGAGCCATCCCACAAATGAATTTTCTTGCTGCAAGTCAAAAATATAATATTTGTTAATCCAAGGGGGGATCATCAACAAAGGACGTTCATAAACAAACTCGGTAGTTGGCTTATAATAGAGCAGCTGAAATAAGGGAGTTTCATACACAACTTTCCCTTCTGTCATTCCTAAATTCTCACCAACTTTAAATTCTGTAAGATTCGTAAACATTGGCAAACTTAAAAAATTTGAATTTGCATTATCTTCTAAAAATTTTTGATACCCATGCACCAAATTTTGACCTTGAGTCCGAATAGTTTCCTTCAAAACTTCCGGATTCGTAAAAGGAGAATTTGTTGGTGAAGCAGCATCCATCATGCTGCGTACATAAAATTGTGCTTTCTCTTTTGTTTTTGGATTCATGCCCTCAAGAGAATCGATTAACTCATTCATATATTTACAATGAAGTAAATACGATTGCTTAAGATAATCAAATACTGGAAAATCATTCCATTCAACAGATTTAAAACGTTTATCATTTCCTTGAGGCACGATGATCGGCGCAACCTCTTCCCCCTGCAAACGCCCCATTGTTCGTTGGTATAATTCTTCTAGATCACTTAAATAATTTTTTTGCTGCCTATCCCATTCATCAGGACTAACAACAAAGGAGTTAATCATAACCTTATGAGTTTCTGAAAAAGTTTTAGCCATCACATCAGCACTAAAAATATTGAGTGGATTGGGCTTATCCGGCGTAAAATTTGACACAAAGCTTGCATACAAATCATTCATCTTTTCCATGTTTTCTTTAATGCTAGGATGAAAGCCCTCAAAAAATTCTTGAGCTTTTTCTCTAGACTTTTTTTGTTTAGTCTTCATTTTTGATTTATCTTTGGGCTTCTTTTTACCTTCAGGCCCATCTTGCAGGTTGCCATGCAGCATACCATCACCCCTAATATGACTATTAAACCAAAAGCAAATACTCTTAGCTAATCACTATTCTAAAGAGCCATATGTGAATAAAATGTTAATTTTCAATTACAGTTAAAGAGTTAGAGGGATTTTGCTCAATTTATAGCTAGTAGAAATTAATTTATTGCCCACTCCCTTAAAGTTTTCTTGATTTATTGCAAAAAACCATTTATACAAATTATAGCAGCGTGGCTGGGGTAAAGTGCCCGGGCATGCCTTAGCTGCGGTACAATTAATATTTAATTATTTAAAGAGAGATAAAATGCCCAAGTTAAAAACAAAAAGTAGCGTAAAAAAACGCTTTCGCCTTACCGGTACTGGTAAAGTGAAGATGACCCCTGCGGGAAAACGCCACGGTATGCGTAAACGTTCTAATAAGTTTCTACGTAATGCGCGCGGAATGAAAATATGCGCGACACCTGAAATAAAGCGCATTCGTACTTACTATTTTCACGTATAAGGAGTCATCATGGCACGAGTAAAAAGAGGCGTCACTACACACGCACGTCATAAAAAAATTATTAAGATGGCCAAGGGCTATCGTGGTCGTTCAAGCACTTGTTTTCGTTCAGCGATACAACGTGTAGAGAAGGCGTTATTATATGCGTATCGCGACCGTCGCGTTAAAAAGCGTAATTTTAGAGCGCTTTGGATTCAACGTATTAATGCTGCAGTTCGTGAATTAGGGTTAACTTATTCAACCTTCATGAGCGCTTTGCATAAAAGCAACATTGAAATTGACAGAAAAGTTCTTGCTGATTTAGCAATGAACCAGCCAGAGAGTTTCAAAGCATTGGTTGATCAAGTAAAAAAAGCTGCCTAATACTTTTCATAAATTTTATTAAGGGGTCCACTATATATTTGTGGGCCCTTTAATATTTTATTAATTACTTTTTGATCTAATAGACTCAGGTTAGAAATTCTGAACTCTGGGTTGGATTTATGAAAAAGAAATTATTATTTTCCTTGTTATTAGGATCTGCGTTTATTTGGACAAACAAATTATGTGCAGCAGCAGCAGCTCCTGCTATTGCTCCAGCTGCTGAGGAAATAAAGCCAGCGGGAGATAAGACTGCGGTTGATGCACCGAAGGTGAAAGAAGACAAAAAATTTAAGGTCCCTTCTGTGCAAGACGGAAAACTAGGGGAAGAAATAGAAGTTTCATACCACACAAAAAAATCTGACATTGTTTATGGCAAAACGACCATTTTAGATGGTGGTGTTACACAAGCAGATACAGATGCAAAACGTAAAATGCCAGGAAAACATAACTATCCTTATGTAGCTGGCCAAAAACTTCCAGAAGGATACAAAATTGTTAACATATGGGTAAAAATAGATCCAGCAGGAAAAACAAAAGGATTAGTTACAGGTGGTAATTTAAGTGATAATCCCGAGGATATTGCTATCGCAATATTTGATGCAACAAAGGGAGATGCTAACTGGAGCGGACCAGCAGGTTATGACATTGATAACGCTCATGCTTGGATGTTGATGAGTAGTAAAAATGAAATTTTCATTGCTCCTGCAGAGATGGATCCAAATGCTGAGGAATTTCTTGGGAAAGATAGCCCTTTATTGTCGTCTGCTTTGGCTCGCGTATTTAACCTGCCAGATGAAGAAGCAACAGCGAAATTACAAGCTGCTCTTAAGAAATCAGCAGAATTAGAAAAAGCCGCTGGCTCTGGTGGCGGAGCTTCTTCTGAAGAAGTTGAAAAGCTTAAGGCAGAACTTGCTGCAGCAAAAGCAGCTCAAGGTAATGGAAGCGTAGCACAAGCTATTGACCCAAGCGCACCATTAACAAAAACATTTGAATTTGAAGGAATGAAATTTTTAGTTTTAGCTTCTTCTGCTGAAGCTAAAAAGCACCCTGAATTGTTTGATGAGCTGGTGATGGGCCTATTTAAATTATTCAGCACTCAACCAAAAGTGGCTACCGCTATAATTGCTACAATGCTGAAAAGTGATCCAACGATGGAAGGCGGCGGACAATTTGTAAATGTTAGTGTGTCAAATGCATATAAAATGTTAGGCAGCGACAAAGAAATAGATCTTGTGGCAGATGTGCAATTTTCAACAGACATATCTTACGTAAAAGCAGAAGAGTTCATAGCAGGGTTAAAAGTAAAATATAATAACGATGATGTCGTTATTCCTGAGCCTCCTGTATCAGCGGAAGAAGTAGCAGAATTGCAAGCCAAACATGAAGCTGAATCAAAAGCAAAAGAAGAAGAGCTAGCTAGAATGAAAGCTGAAAGTGAACATATTCTTGAAGTTGTTACACAACTTAATGAAGAAAATGCCGCATTAGAAGCTGAAGCGCAAGAAGCTGCGTTAAAAGCAGAAGCAGAAAAAGCTGAACTAGAAGCCAAAGCGCGCGCGGCTGAACTGGCTGCAGCACAAGTGACACAACAAAGAGATGCAGCAGTAATAGTCGCAGCGCAGGCTTATGATAAAGTTGCAGAAACAACTGCTATAGCGCAACATAACGCTCAAATAGCAGAACATAATGCTGAAGTTGCACAAAACACTCAAGAAGCACTCAGTCAAGCAGAAGAAGCACATGCAGTTGCTCTAGATGCAGCAGCGGCTCCAGGTGAGGCACTTGCAGAAGCTCCTGTTGAAGAACATGCAGCAATTCCAGCAGCGGCTCCGGTTGAAGCACTTGCAGAAGCTCCTGTTGAAGAACATGCAGCAATTCCAGCAGCGGCTCCGGTTGAAGCACTTGCAGAAGCTCCTGTTGCAGAACATGCAGCAATTCCAACAGCAGCTCCAACTCCTAAACCAACTTCTGATCTTGATGCTATAGCTAAAGAACACGGTGTACCAAATAATAAACAACTAACTGCAGACATACTAAATAAATCTGCGCCACACCCATTAGTGAGCTCATTAGCCTCAGCTTCAGCTGCACCCGCAGCATAAGCACATACTTTTCAAGGAGCACGCCCTAAATATATGGGCGTGTTTTTTGTTTACGTGAACATATTAATGCTAATAATGCTGCCCCAACAGTAATCACCATAATTACGGAAACTCTTATTGGGGTACCATTATAAAAATAGCCAGTTGTCCATGTTGAAAAAGCCACAATAACTGCACGCTTTGACATTACAAGTGAAGTAGCGATTCCTTTAATATAAGGAAAAATCTCTAACGATGCCGTAAAAATAGGTGGATAAATCAATGCAAAACCTATAGCAAAAAGGCTGACTGTTACTGTAGTCAGCAATGCACTTGGACACGCAATACTTGTTAATAGAAATGCTAATGTTCCTACACCACTTAGGCTAATGCCCAAACTCACACATTTTGAACTTCCTATATATTTCAAAATAGCTCCTGAAAATAAACTAACCAAGGCAAAAACAGCCACAATTAAGGCTTGATGCAAGGCGTAGATATGCATAGATACTTTAAAAGTTCCCATATACAAAAAGGATGCGCTAGTGATGAAGCTTAAGTAAGCCGCATATAATAAACTTGGCACTATGCTTGTTTGCAAGAAAATCTTACTTTTTAACAATTTTTTTGTGTTAGTAAAAAGAACCTTCAAATCAATCGATCTTTTAATAGCTAACGTTTCAGACAATGCCAAAATCAGTAACCCCCATGAAAGTACACAAATAAACGCTACGGTTGCGTAACTGCCTCGCCACCCAAAAGCTTCATTTAAATAGGCACCGGCAATTGGAGACAAAGCCATCAAACAAGTAAGTACACAATTCATTAGACCTATCAGTTGACTAGCCCTATTCCCTTTGTAAGTATCCGCGATCATGGCAAAGACAACTACAGCGGAGGTGGCAGCACCCAATCCTTGCACAAACCTAGCTAACAGCAATGTAGAAATTGTGGGTGCCCATACGCACCCTATTGCTCCTATCATTAAAATTGCATTGCCAATAATCATAATCGGACGCCTTCCATAAGCATCGGCCAACGGTCCCGCGACCAATGCGCTTATAAAAAATCCTAAAAAATTAATGCTAACTGTGTGCTGAGCTAAAGATTCAGTTGTATTAAAATGCACAACCAAGTTGGGAAAGCTTGGCACTGAAATATCAATTTCAATACAACAAGCCGTTAGCGCGATAATATACAAAATTGGATGTATAAAATTTCTCATAAAAATCCTCTCTTTTTAATTTTAGCAATGAAATTTAATAGAAGGTTATTTCTTCATTTCAAAAAACATGCTTACATGGATTTCATAAATTTTTAGATACATACTCTTCATGAAAACTCTTGTTGCTATTGGCGCAGCATTCTTAGACATTGTTGTTCGCTGCTCATCTCCTGATCTTGCGCCTTATGGCGCAGAACTAAATAGTTCTCGTTTTTTAACAAAAGATCAGTATCTATGTGTGAAGAAACAGCTGAAAAATCCATCTATTATTCCGGGCGGATCAGTCGCAAATGCTACAGTTATATTTGCACAACTAGGCGGACAGGCTGTTTTTGGCACCACAATTGGCAATGATGAAGAAGGAAAACTATGGAAAAAGTCACTTACTGATACAGGTATAGATGCTAAACTTTACACCTGCAACCATGAACCCACCGGAGGATGCTTGGTATTTGTTCATCCTAATGGCCAACGCACTATGCGTAGCTACCCTGGTACAGAAAATGTAGCAGATAATGATCTTGAAAATATACCTATTAATAAAAACTCTATCGTCTTTTTAGAAGGATATGGGTTGAACAGCAAAAATAAAGTACCTATCTACTTAAAAGCTTTAGAGAAGGCAAAAAACGACGAGGGATACATTGTAATAAATGCTTCTGATCCATCATGCGTAAAAGGACAACGAGATCTGTTTGTTTCATTGCTTCAAAATACAGCTGACCTAATAATTATGAATGAAGAAGAAGCTTGTGAACTAGTCAAGGGCGACTTAAAAACATGCATTGCTTTTATACGTGAAATAGAAAAATGTGCTGTGATTACGCTTGGTGCAGCTGGAGCAATTGCTGTCTATGGCAAAAACATTTGGTTTTGCCCTGCACGTGATGTGAAAGTTGTAGATACAACCGGTGCCGGAGATGGGTTCGCAGGTGGATTTTTGTATGGACTTTCTGCAGGCTGGACAATTCCTGAGTGTCTGCAATTAGGTAGTTATATGGCAGTTGAAGTTGTTTCACGTATTGGCGCACGTATTAATGGAAATTTGAAAAATATCGTAAAAGATCAAAAATATAAACAACTTCTTGTAAAACAGTTTGAAAATCAAGCAATTGATTCATAAGCAAAACCTTTTATACTGATTCTAACGTGAAAGAAGTGAAAATTTTTATGAAAAAAGTTTTGCAAAAATGTGTTCCTGCCTTTTCTTTAATAGAAATGTCTATCGTGCTAGTAGTAATTGGCATTATTGCTGGCGCCGTCTTTAAAGGGCAAGAGCTTTTAGAAAGTGCCAAAATTCGCTCTATTGTTCAAGATTTTCAACATTATTCGTTATCAGTTGGCATGTATCAGGAAACTTATCAAGCACTTCCAGGGGATGATTCAAAAGCATCAATACATTTTACTGGTGCTGATTCCGGCGATGGCAACGGGCAAATTACAGGAAAAGAACCAGACCTATTTTGGCAACATTTAAGCAAGGCTTCTATTCTTAATAGCGATACAACTCCCACATCAAAACTTGGTGGACATTATACCGTAGTATTCCAACCATCTGCAGAAATGCCTGGACACTGGTTTATGCTTTCTAAAGAGGGCGGGGCCGGCTTGCTCACGCCTAAGCAAGCGCAAACTTTGAAAAATAAAATTGACCAGGGGAATAATGCGATGAATCCAGGTCAAGGACAGTTAATTGTGAGAGATGCTTCAGGAGCATCAGGCAGATGTGTAAATAATGGGCATTTAAATTTAGCAACAACAACGCCTGATTGTGTTGTCTATTATAAATTCTAATTCAATGGATGGTTGGTTAATTCTTAATAAATCTGAAGGGATGACATCTACCCAAGCGGGTGGCGCTGTAAAACGTCTATTTCATCAGAAAAAAATTGGTCACGCAGGAACTCTTGATCCTTTTGCTTGTGGAGTATTGCCCCTGGCATTGGGAGAAGCAACAAAAACCATGCCATTTTTAATGAACAGGCCTAAATCTTATAAATTCACTCTTTCTTTTGGCACTCAAACAGCAACTGGTGATACTGAAGGTGAAGTAATTGCTACATCAGCGCATAGACCCACAATGCACGATTTAGAATCAGCTTTAAGTCTATTTACAGGATCAATACAACAAACACCTTCAATTTATTCAGCAATAAAAATTAAAGGGAAGCCAGCATACGCAAGAGCACGAGCCGGTGAAGATATCGACATGCCTTCACGACAAGTTGAAATTTATGAACTTTCTTTGGAAAACTATGACGGAGAAAGTGCAACCCTTAATGTACGCTGTGGCACTGGCACCTATGTTCGATCATTAGGACGAGACCTTGCGCTACACCTTGGGACAGTTGGGCATTTAGTAATGTTACAACGTACTTGTGTTGGTAATTTTAATTTAGATAGTGC
>CAYUNR010000039.1:0-13929 GCA_964446295.1 uncultured Candidatus Finniella sp.
TCCCCAAAGAATAACCGGGTCCCCAACTTTAGCATCAGGACAAGAACGTAAATCAATTGCGGCCATATCCATAGAAATGCGACCAACCAAATGGCACTTTTTCCCATTTACCAAAACTGGGGTATGAGGAGGCAATGACCTTAAATACCCATCTCCATAGCCAATGGCAATAACCCCAACGTTCATTGATTCATCGCACTGGTAGGTGCCACTATAGCCCACAAATGAATTGCTTGGGCGTTTACGTACTGAAATTAAACGAGTTTGTAGTGTCATTACAGGTTTTAGATTAAAGTCACAGGCCTTTTTGTTTTTAATGGGAGAAACGCCGTACAAGCAAATCCCTGGACGAATAACATCATAATGACTTTGGGGATAAGCAAATATTGCTGCTGAGTTTGAAAGGCTTTTTGGACCTTCCCAGCTTTTTGCTAATTCAGCAAATGCGTGAAGCTGAATGTCATTTAAGGGGTGATTAACATCATCAGCACAACCCATGTGAGACATAAGCCCTATCGGTTGTTTAATAGATGAGCAATCCTTTAATACACGTAACGCGTGAGGCACATCACTTACAGCAAAACCAAGGCGTCCCATACCTGTATCAACCTTTAACCAGGTCACAAGGGGTCGCGGCAAGCTTAAGCCTTTTAGCCATTCTAATTGGATAGTATCGTGAAAAACTACGTGAAACTGTTGACAGGCAGCTATAAGCAATTCATCGGGCTCAAAGACCCCTTCCATAAGAGTAATTGGGCATTTGACGCCAATTTTCCTGAGAGCAAGAGCCTCTTCAATTGAAGCCACCCCTAAGTTATCAACATGACGTTCTAGCCGTGTTGCAGTAGAGCGAATTCCATGCCCAAAAGCATTGGCTTTCACCATGGCAATTAATGGTTTAGAAGGTGCTGCGGCCTTAATTTGCGCCAAATTATGCAGCAAATTTTCAGATGATAAAACAGCTATTGCCCCACGGCTCATGATAAAATTCTAATTTTGAAGCTACAAGTTTAATATAGGAAACCTTGAAGACGAATACTACTGTCGTCATTCAAGGCTTACTAAATTATTTAGTGCGGACAAGAACAAATTGGGCCTTGTGGTGTGTTAACCATTTGTCCTGTCATTTGACCAGCATTCATTTGGCCAGTTGCCTGAACACCACTCATTGGACTTCCTGCAGCTGCAGGCAAAACACCTTGTTGATAAGGCATTTGGCCGTTTATTGCTGGGTCTGGATATACACCTTGTGGTTGTGGATATCCATAATACTGATTAACTGGATATTGTAGTGGTTGACCATACATTTGAGGTGCCGCACCTGCTTGTCCATAGGCAGGTGGAGGAGTCATGCCATATGGCATTTGTCCGTTAGCTTGTGGCATACCGTATGGTGATGGTACTTGACCTGGCATTTGCGGAGCATTTGGCGCATACGCAGCTGCTTGACCTGGAATTTGCGGAGCATTTGGCGCATACGCAGCTGCTTGACCTGGAACTTGCGGAGAACATACTGGATCAACTTTGTCTGCAGCTACCCTTTCAGCGACCACTTTATTAGCAGCAACGTCGATAGACTCATCATCTTCTACTGGCACTGTTTTTTTAATTTTCTTAACAGGAGTTTTCTTTTTAACAAGAGCTTTCTTTTTAACAGGGACTTTCTTTTTACCCATCATCCTACTAAACATCGACGGTTTTTTAGCTTTATCAGCTTTTGCTTTTGCAGCTTTATCCTTCTTAGCTTTAAGCTCCTTTTGAACAGCATTATCCACCTTAATAGACAATTGGCACTCACTAGCAAAAGCTTTCTTAAAAGCTGCATCGTTTTTACACACAGAAGCCATAGATTTTGCAACATCTGCGTGGCTTCTTTTTAGCTTAGCTGCATCTTTACCAATACACTTTCTTAGCGTGTCCACTTTTTTGTGAAATTTAGTACCTCCGATTCCAGCGTTAGGTAATTCTTCTTCTATCTCACCAACAAGAGAAGGCTTACAGCCAGAAACAGCATTTGACATTGATTGTAAAGGATTGAATGCGTACGCGCTATTCATACCTACCAAAACTAAAATTGCGTATTGTAAAATTTTTCTCATAAACATACCGATATGTATAATCATGGTTTTACAGTAGCAAGTATTAGTTAACATTTTATTAAATTAAAATATAAAAATATGTATATTAAGTGATCATTTGAATTATTAAACATAAAAAAAGGCCCGGATAACCGAGCCTCTTTTATTAAGCATAAAAGACTTATTAACGCTTACTGAACTGGAATCTACGACGAGCTTTCGCTTGACCATATTTCTTACGTTCAACAACACGGCTGTCACGAGTCAAGAATCCACCTTGCTTTAACAAGCTGCGTAATTCAGGCTCAAAATTAACCAAAGCCTTGCTAATACCATGACGCACAGCACCAGCTTGACCAGATAATCCACCACCAACAACAGTACACCATACATCATATTGTGCATTGCGATTTACGCTGTTAAAAGGTTGACCGATAAGCATTTGTAAAACTGGACGAGCAAAGTACTTAGCACCTTCACGACCGTTCACTAGTAATTTACCATGACCTGGTTTAATCCAAACACGAGCAACAGCGTTTTTACGCTTACCAGTTGCATAGGCACGCCCTTGAGCATCTACCTTTTTTTCGTATTTAATAACATCAGGAGCATCTGAAGCAACAGCGGCAACGCCTGGTGCAACAGTACCGGAAACTGCTGACTTTAGGTCTTCAAGACCAACTTTATTTGTAGTCATCGGTTAACTCCTTTTATTCTTGGAATTCATCGCAGCAACATCCAAAACAATAGGTTGTTGCGCTTCATGAGGGTGAGTAGGTCCTGCAAATACTTTTAAATTGCGCATGATTTGACGACCCAAAGGACCGCGCGGAACCATACGTTCAACTGCTTTAATAAGGACACGCTCTGGGTGTTTACTAGCCAAAATTTGTCCCATTGTGCGTTCTTTAATACCGCCAGCATAACCTGTGTGCCAGTAAAATATTTTGTCTTCTAATTTATTTCCTGTGAAATGCACTTTTTCTGCATTGATAACTACGATGTTATCTCCACAATCTACATGTGGTGTAAATGATGGCTTATGCTTACCGCGCAAATGATTTGCAAGTATGCATGCCAAGCGGCCCACTACTAAATCAGTAGCGTCAACCAGAAGCCATTGCTTCTTTACATCCTCTGGACGAATTGATTGAGTCGTTTTCATGACTTTTTTCCATTAATTAACATGTTTCTTTTATAGCCAAACTTTAAATTAGTTGCAACAAAAAAGGTGAACATGGCGGGAAATATAGCGTTTTTGATTATGGTATTATAGTACCGCAAATTTTATTCCTCTGAAAAAAAAGTGCAACACCGTGTTGGTGCTGCACTTCAGATAGTACAACTAGTTTTTAGAACTTGTAGCTTGCACCAAATTGCAAACGTTGACCAAGGCCTCGGTAGCCAAGGGTAGACTTGCGTTTTAACACATAATATTCTAATCCAAATTGTAGATTTTCTTCTGGAGAATATATGGTGTTGATCAAGAACTTGTCGAAAATTTTATCAAGACCAGGCTCATACCATTTGGTGACGTTGCGTTCATTAGATAGTTTTTGAGTATCTAAGGTGAATCTAGCAACACCAAAGTTTGTATTCCACTGGGCATTCCAATAATGTGCATATCCTACTAAAAGCATCTGCATTTTAATTTGTTTATAAGTACGTTGGCCATCTGGCAAAGTGGGGTCAAATAGTGATGATCTGCCATTTGCTTCTAGAAGATACCAACCAATACCGCGCCCTGCGGCTACGCCAAAAATAAAGTGGCTTTTGCCGTAGGTGACTGCTTTCACAGCTATGTTTGTGCCCCAACCGGTGCCTTTATATGTTTTTCCGTCTACTGTACCAGGAGCATTATCACCACTGACGGCGTTGTTTTTGATCTGTAAATCACGGTTTACTACGCTGATAGCGAATAAGCTGCCATCATCAAAGTCATATTTTAACTTCAAAATTAAATCGGGACGTGTTGGTTTTGCAAGATTTCCCGAGGAGTCTTGTCCGTTATACGTGTAGTTTTTTTGAGGAGCAGCTCCTGGAGCATTATTGTAGGTTACATAATCTACACGTCCATGTTCGGCTGCTGCTGTTACTGCCAGTTTTCCAAATTTGTGAGTGTATCTAACTAATGCATGCCTTGCGTCTCCGCCTACAAGACCATTTAGATCAATTTCTGGTATGTACGCTTCTGTTGTGTGGAAGGTGGTGGTTGTGTGCCCTGCTTCGAATCCACCATACCCAAGCACAGCATGACGCAATCTAAATGTATAGGTATTAGAGAGCTGTGCACCGTTTGCTGGACCATTAGGGAAGTTATCACCAAATTGAGTTGAACCAAAGAAATCCCCTTCTACAAGAGCAGTAACGTCATTTCCTGATTTGTTTTTAACAAGCATATCTAGACGTATTTTGCTTTGCTTGGCATGCAAGTAGAAATGCTCCTTCCATTTTGTTGGTACGTTAGGCAAGTTTGCATTGCGCATCTGCAAGGCATAAGGCATACGACTGATGTTAGTTTGCTCACCTGTATGTGCCTTAGCATCACGAATTACGTCTAACTTAACTAAACCTCCTATTTTTACAGCTGCTGTTGTGCCTGGAATTGCAATGTATCCTTTATCAAATACCGGAGCATTTTCCCCTTGATTCGTAGCTACAGAAGACTGAATAGCAGCTGGATGCTGATCCTTGATCTTCTTATTTTCAGATTGAATTTCTTTAACTTGATGATTCTGTTCTTTAACCTGACGAACTATATTTTCCAATTGCTTTTTCAAAGCATCAATTTTTTTTTGTAGCGCTTCTACTTCACTTTTAGTAGTTGAAACAGTTTGAGCATCAGGTGCATTAGCAGCACATAAAACAGCTGAAGAAAACCCCAGCATTAACGTTATTAATGTTGATTTAATCATCATACCCCTAGTGTTTATTAAGTTAACTCTTACTATAATTGTTGTAATTAATGATAAAAAAGTAAATAGATTTAGTTAAATTTTTATTAATAATTTAAAAAGTGCAACACCGCTCTGGTGCTGCACTCTGGGTAGTACATTTAGGTTCTTAGAATTTGTAGCTTGCGCCGAATTGCAAACGTTGACCTAGACCTCGGTAACCAAGGGTAGATTTACGTTGTAATACATAGTATTCCAAGCCGAATTGTAAATTTTCTTCTGGAGAATACATGGTGTTAACCAAGTATTTGTTGAATGCTTTATCCAAACCTGGATCAAACCATTGAGTAACCCCGCGAGCGTTAACCAATCCTTGCGTACGGAAATCAATTCGAGCAGCACCAAAGTTAGTTTGCCATTGCTGGTTCCAAACGTGTGAATAACCGGCCCAGTACATGTGCATAGTAATTGACTTATAACGTTGACCTTCTGCTGCGGTTGGATCAAATAATGCAGACCTTCCTTGGCCTTCTAAAATATACCAACCAATGCCCTGACCAGTGGTTATACCAGTAGTAAAGAAGCTTTTGCCGAAGGTCATAATTTTAGCTGCTAAGTTCATGCCCCATGCATTAGTTGAGTAATTTCTACCATCAACTGTTGCTTGGCTATTACCATTGATACGAACGTTATTTTTTAACTGCAAATCACGATTCAAAAAGCTTAACCCAACCGTGCTACCGTTCTCAAAATTATACTTGGCTCTCAAGATAAAGTCTGGTCGGGCTTGCTTTGAAAGGTTTCCTGAAGAATCTTGGTTATTATATGCATAGTTTGGAGTTGTAGCTGATCCACCATTTCCTGCAGCTGTAGGCGTAGGTGTAAATGTGGCATAGTCAGCACGACCATGCTCAGCTGCAGCAGTAAGTGCAAAATTACCAAGCTTTTGAGTGTAACGAATTAATGCATGTCTTGCGTAACCATCGGTTAAACCGTTTAAATCAACCGAAGGCAATTGTGATTCGGTAATTTGGAAAGTCGATGTCGTATGACCTGCTTCTAATCCGCCATAACCAATCACTGCATGGCGCAACCGAAGAGTATAAGTATTAGAGTTTTGCGTTGTGTTTCCAGGACCATTAGGGAAGTTATCCCCCCACTGCGGAGCACCGAAGAAATCTGCTTCTACAAATGTTTTAACGTCATTCCCTGATTTATTTTTCACAAGAGATTCAACACGAAACCTGCTCTGCTTCGCATGTAAATAGGAATGGCCTTTCCACTTCATTGGCACACTTGGCAAACTTGCATTGCGCATCTGTAATGCATATGGCATACGACTTACGTTTGTTTGCTCACCTGTATACGCTTTGGCATCGCGGATCATGTCTAATTTAACCATTCCATTAATTTTTACCGCAGCCGTCGTGCCTGGTATAGCAATATAACCTTTTTCAAATACAGGAGTATTATCTTTTGGCTCTGGGCTTGCAGCAGCGATAGCAGCGGCTGGTCGGTGCTCCTTAATCTGCTTGTTTTCTGATTTTATTTCTTTAACCTGATTGCTTTGTTCATTCACTTGCTTTGCAATGGTTTCCAATTGCTTTTGCAAAACTTCAATTTGCTTTTGCAATGCTTCAACTTCATTTTTTGGGGAAGGCGCATCTTCTGAAAATAAAGATACTGAGGACATTCCCAGCATTAACATTAGTAATCTTGATTTATTCATACTTGTTCCATAATTAGCCACTGCTAATAGTGTGGAAGACAAAACATAAAATTGTAAATACTTTTAATTAAAAATTTATATACATGTCAGAACTGTGACATAACTTCCCAATTGCTTTTATATTTTTTCTTTGTCACACTTTTTCATTCGCACGCTTTTTGTGTTTTCTTGCAAATTTTGCGTTCCTTAAATTTTTAGATTATTCTTTTACAAATCAAGTATTACCTTATGTCTTATGGACGAATCGACCGATAAAAACCCAATTGAAGATCCAAAACGCAGAGATTTTTTAAAACTAACCGCTACATCAGTGGGGGTTGTGGGTGTTTGCGCTGCTGCATGGCCATTTATAAATAGTATGAACCCCGCTGCTGATGTTATGGCGGTTGCCAGTATTGAAGTTGATATTTCAAAACTTGAACCTGGGCAAAGCCTAACCACTATGTGGCGAGGAAAACCCGTTTTTATTAGGCGCCGCACATTAGAAGAAATTAAAGCCGCGCAAGATACACCATTAAGCACGTTACCTGACAAACAAACAGACCAAGATCGCTTTGGGAAAAACCCAGAATGGCTTGTGGTAATTGGTATTTGCACGCATTTGGGGTGCGTTCCTACGGAACGTAAAAATATGGCACCAGCAGAAGGTGGCTGGCTATGTGCCTGTCACGGTTCACGCTACGATACTTCTGGTCGCATTATTGAAGGGCCAGCACCACGAAACCTTGATATACCAAACTATGAATTCTTAAATAACAACACTGTTTTAAAAATCGGATAGCGCTCATGAAAATACTAGAATGGATTGATCACCGCTTACCTGTTGTGACGTTTTTCCGTAAAGAACTAAAAGATTACCCAACCCCTAAAAATTTAAACTACATGTGGAATTTTGGGTCACTGTCCGGAATCACCTTAGTGATTATGATTTTAAGCGGTGTTTTCCTTGCCATGAATTACGTTCCCCATGTAGACATGGCTTTTGACAGTGTTGAGAGAATCATGCGCGAAGTAAATGGAGGTTGGCTGATTCGCTATATTCATATGAACGGCGCATCGATGTTTTTCATTGTGGTCTATTTGCATATGTTGCGTGGATTGTATTACGGATCATACAAAAACCCCCGTGAATTATTATGGATTTTAGGAGTAGTGATTTTGCTACTGATGATGGCGACTGCTTTCATGGGATACGTATTGCCATGGGGACAAATGAGCTTTTGGGGCGCTACGGTTATTACCAATTTATTCTCGACCTTTCCAGGCGGGGAAAGCATTGTGCAATGGCTGTGGGGTGGTTTTTCCGTAGATAACCCAACGTTGAACAGATTTTTTGCCCTTCACTATTTGCTACCGTTCATGATTATAGGCGTTGTCATGCTGCACATGGTAAGTTTGCATCGGTTTGGATCAAACAACCCAACCGGGCTTGATGCTAAGAAAAAAGATAAAGTTCCTTTTCACCCTTTCTACACCATAAAAGACCTATTCGGTCTTGGTGTGTATTTATGTATATACGCATTTATTGTTTTCTTCATGCCCAACTTTTTTGGGGAACCTGATAATTACATACAGGCAAACCCATTGGTAACTCCGCCGCATATTGTTCCTGAATGGTATTTCTTGCCATTTTATGCAATTTTGCGCTCAATCCCCAGTAAGCTTGGCGGAGTATTAGCAATGTTTGGTGCGGTTTTCACCTTAATGGTGCTGCCATGGCTTGACCGCCATCCTGTGCGTAGCGCACGGTATAGGCCTATATTTTCAAAGCTATTTTGGGTACTGGTAATAAACATTATTACTTTGGGCTGGATTGGCGCCAAGCCCCCAGAAGGCATGTACTTATGGATTGGAAGAGCAGCTACTGCGTATTACTTTATTCATTTCTGGGTATTTTGCCCTCTGCTGGACCGCTTTGAAAAAGCCAAAGGCGTGCCAGAGGAGATAGTATGATTTTGTTTCATATAGGTTCTGCTGCTGCAATTCTGCTAACTATAACCACCCTTAGTGCAGAACACGCCCCTATTCCACCAAAGCAAAACTGGAGCTTTGCATCACCAACAGGAACCTTTGACCGCGCAGCACTACAACGTGGATTTCAAGTCTACAAACAAGTTTGTTCAGCATGCCATGGCATTAAATACATTTCATTTCGGCATCTTGCAGCATTAGGATTAACCAAATCTGAAATTAAGGTGTTGGCATCCCAATATCAAATCAAGGATGGCCCAAACGATGCTGGCGATATGTTCGAACGCCCAGGCAGGCCGTCTGATTATTTTCCCAACTCTTATGCAAATGACAAGCAGGCCCGAGCTGCCAATAATGGATCATTGCCACCAGATTTGTCATTGGTGATTAAAGCCAGAATGCATGGTGCAGATTATGTGTACGCAATTTTAACAGGATTTAAAGAAAACCCTGATTTCAAGTTAAGCCCAGGGCAATATTATAATGAGTATTTTCCAGGCCATGCACTTTCAATGGCACCACCACTTAGCGAAGGATTGGTGACTTATAATGACGGCACCAATGCGACGGTTGAGCAAATGGCCCATGATGTAACTACATTTTTGGCGTGGGCAAGCGAACCAGAAATGGAACAACGTAAGCGATTGGGCTTAAAGGTTATTTTGTATTTGCTTGTTATGACCGGGTTGTTTTATGCAACAATGCGCCGCATTTGGAAGGGCGTTAGGAAATAGCTAGTCATATGCGTTGCGCCGATGTTCTACTCGAGCAATAAGTATGGAGTCGTTTTTAGCTTCGCAAAACAAGCGATAATCGCCAACTCTGAATCTGTATAAACCTTTGAATTCTCCAACCAAAGGTTTAGCAAGTAACAATGCATCTGGATGTTCTTGCACGCGTTCAACTAAAAATTTAATGATACGTTCACGAACTGAGTTATCCATAGACTTTAGCTGCTCCAGCGCATAGTCTCCGATGATAACTTTCACAAATTAACACCAAGTATTTTAGCTGCCTCATCAAGAGTAAAAGTTTGTTTTGTACACTTAAGAGCTTCAATTGTTTTTAAGTAGTCTTCATTCTCTTTGAAATAATTTTTTAAAGCATCTCTTACGATATCGCTTTTTGTTTTTCCTGTAACTTCACATAATAGCACCAACTGTGAATCAGTTTGATTATCAAGACGAAGAGTAAGCATAAAATACCACATAAAAATTGTATTACAAATGTAATACAACGAGGGTTATTTGTCAATAAAATTGTCTATTACTGCAACAATGCGCCGCATTTGGAAAAATGTCAGGAAACAAAACTAGATAACCACTGATACCACCAAGACCAACCAGTAAGCACATCAGCCGGTTGAGGGTCAGCAATTGCATTTAAGGAGGTTTCAGTCACTTCATCCGTCATAAAATATGGTGTAGGCACACGATTAGCTATTTTTTGCGAAGCAGATTCAGCTGCTTCAGCTGACAAAATACCGTCATTATTTACTCTACCTGAAGAAAGTTCTTCTAACAGAGCTTTAAAAGATGCAGAGTTACGGTCTTCTGCTCCTATAAAAATTGAGACAATTTCAGCATCTTCTCCATTGGCTCGTGATATTGGAGTGTTCGTGGGAACAGTATACGTAGTAGGAGGAGTTGCTTCGCCTAGATCAACTGCATCAAGATTCAGTGCGCCACTAGCGCAAACTTTCATAAATAACGCAACGATGACTATTAAAAATTTCTGAGAAAAATTCATTTCAAAATCTCCATTAGCGTAGAATGAAAGGCATGCCTTTATTGTAAATCTACTTTCTTAACAAAAAATTAAAATACAACATTAAGCATTATTAACCTGTTATTAAATTCCCTCCCTTATGCTTAGCTTATGCAGCGGTCACAAAATGGTACTCTCCCCATTATTGCCACCTTAGGTGTGGTATATGGAGATATTGGCACAAGCCCTTTGTACGCCATAAAAGAGTGTTTTACAGGAACTCAAATTGCTTTAAATGAAGCAAATATTCTGGGTGTGCTTTCCCTAATTTTTTGGGTGCTAATGTTGGTGGTAACCATTAAATACGTAATGCTTATTTTGCGCGCCCATAACCATGGAGAAGGTGGCATTTTGGCGTTATTGGCATTGATTAGCCACCGACGTTTAAAATTCGTTTCTACGCACACCATGATTGCCCTGGGGTTAATAGGCGCTGCCTTGTTCTGGGGAGATACTTTAATAACGCCAGCCATTTCTGTGCTTAGTGCACTAGAAGGCCTAACCGTCGCCGCACCTAAGTTCAGTACATATATTGTGCCTGCAGCAGTTGCTGTGATTATTTCCTTATTTATGCTGCAAGCAAAAGGAACTGACCGTATTGGCAGTCTTTTTGGTCCAGTTATGCTGGTGTGGTTTATAATTATTGGCGTGTTGGGTGGCGTTCAAATTTGGCATAATCCCCATATTTTTAAGGCTATTAACCCGTGGCATGGGTTTCACCTTGCTTGTAGTCACCCTTATCAAATATTGCCCCTGCTAGGCTTTGTAGTGTTGTGTGTAACTGGTGCTGAAGCATTATATGCCGATATGGGGCATTTTGGTGCAAAAGCCATTCGTTTTTCCTGGCTTATCCTAGTTGGCCCTTGTTTAGTATTAAACTATTTTGGCCAAGGCGCCGCATTGCTGCATCACCCCGAAGCAATAAGCAATCCGTTTTTCTACCTGGTGCCAGAACCGTACATGCTACACATGGTGGGTCTTGCAACCGTTGCCAGTATTATTGCATCGCAATCAGTAATTTCCGGATTGTTTTCACTATGTGGCCAGGCCATTCAGCTTGATTACTTGCCCAGAATGCGCATTGTTCATACATCAGCCCAACAAGTTGGACGCATTTATATACCTGCTATCAACTGGCTGTTAATGATCAGCGTGCTTGCGGTGGTGTTGGTATTTAGAGATTCCAATCACTTAGCCACAGCTTATGGATTATCAGTCAGCGGCGTTATGGTTATGACCAGCTTACTGGCTATGGTTGCAATGCTTCGCGTTTTCCGCCGGAAATTATGGGCCGTACTACTAACTTTTGGTCCACTGCTTTTGATTGATAGTACTTTTTTAGTAGCTAATTCCTTGAAATTCACTCACGGAGCATGGGTTCCCATAGCTAGTGGAGCATTAGCCTGGACAGTTATGCACGTATGGCACAAGCAACGCAAACACATGGCCGATAAAACCCGAAAGCTTTCCCTAAGCTTTAGTCAATTTTTTGGGCAGTATAATTTACAAACCATCACTAGGGTTCCAGGCACGGCTGTGTTTTTATCAAAGGATATTGACCACGTTCCATTGTCCCTAATTAAGCATTTAGAGCATACCAATTGTTTATCTAACAGGGTGATTATTTTAACCATTCAAAATCATACGATTCCCAGGGTTCCAAGTTCTGAGCGTATTTTCTGGCAAGATTTCACAAATGGGTTTGTGCAAGTGGTAGCGCATTATGGATTTATGCAAAGCCCAAGAATTTCAACCATATTAAAGCACGCTCAAGCCAAGGGACTAAATTTTGATATGAACAAAAGCACCTTCTTTTTATTGCATGCCGTACCTATATTAGGAAAGCGCCTGAAAGGTTTACGTGGTTTAGGTGCCAGACTGTTTCGGTATTTATTGCGCAACACAACAAATGCTGGGCATTTCTTTGAAATACCTCACCAACGTGTTATGGAACTTGGCGTACAGATAATAATTCATTAATAGTACACTATAGTGCTGTACCAACCATTATATCTCGCGCCCAGCTTGATCCATCACCTAGCTTTAATGTTGAATCTGCATCAAATTGCAAGCTACCACCAGTTGATCCATCATTAAAAATGTCACCATTGCTTGCGCCATTTGCAGGTACAGCAACACCTGCCAGCACCTGAAGCTTACCACCTGGGTGAATTTCTGTAATACCTGGAACACTCATAGCTGTAGCGCCCATGATTTCTAACAGCCCTCCACTTGCCACAGTGGTAGCGCCTTTTGTCATTGTGCTATCACTTGATGCACCAACATGCACAATGCCTGAAATTAAAATTGGCGTGGTGCTTGATCCCATGAAATTAGGCGTAACAACACCTTCGCCTGCTATAGTTAACAATGCATCCCCCAAAGGCATTGCCAATGAAACATCTGCTGCAGAATCAACCGTAAGAGTAGCATCAACACCTACAGTGATTGTAGGCACAGCAAGACTTCCCCCTGTTACTTGTAAATCACCCCCAGCACATACAACTGAACCTCCAATATTGCTAGTATCATTCACTTGAACCAAACCTTCCTCTATTTGCAAAGTTCCTAATTCTGAATTATCACCTGAAAATACAGCCGTTCCAGCGCCTATTTTATTGATAGCAGAGGCATTTAAGTTGGCAGAAACTGTTGCTGAATCACCATCAAGTTCTATAGTCATAAAAGTAGGAGTTGGAGGGGCAATAGAACGACCACGTTCGTATATCTTTATGAGATAACGAATGCGATTATTTCCGCTATCAGCAATCAAAATATTTCCCGAAGAGTCGTCTACAAATATTCCAGTAGGACGTCCTAATGTAGCTTCAAGCGCATCATCGCCATCGCCACTATACCCAGGCGATCCAGTGCCAGCAATTGTTGAAATCTCCCCTATAGTATTCACTACTCTAATGGCATTTTGATAAGTGTCAGATATATATACATTTCTTGAACTATCAACACAAACTCCTTTTGGTTGATTTAATGTAACATCTGTTGCAATATCGAAACCGGTAAATGAACCTGTTCCCCCACCAGCAAAAGTACTAATATTTCCCTCAGCTGTGAATTTTCTAATAACGTTGTTTCTTGTGTCAGCAATATAAATGTTGCCTAAACTATCTACACAGATTCCGTATGGAGCGTTTAACTTGGCAGCCGTTGCAGGCCCGCCATCGCCTGAATACCCCGCAGTTCCTGTACCTGCAATGGTTGTAATTGCTCCACCTTCTGTAAACCTTCTGATGCGGTTATTAACCGTATCAGCAACATAAACATTATTTGAGCCATCGACAAAAACAGCATTTGGCATACGAAACTTAGCAGCTGTTGCCGCTCCACCATCACCTGCATACCCTGAAGTTCCAGTTCCTGCAATTGTGGTTATGGTGCTTCCTGTTATTTACCGAATACAATTATTATATGTATCTTAAAAATAAATGCAGCCTGAGCTATGAACAAAAATGACAAAAGGACTGTGAAGAGT
>CAYUNR010000040.1:0-13867 GCA_964446295.1 uncultured Candidatus Finniella sp.
TAAGGTTATAATGATTCCACGCAAAACGTGCTTCTCCACCTTGGGTTGTGGCGTAATGCACACCTGCAGCCACAGACCGTGGAGGTGCTTCGGTCGTTTTTACATGCATTGTAATTAGCTGTTCTTTTGCATTTTTTGGCGAGGCTTCTTCAACCGGTTTAGGCGTAACAACCACGTTGTCAAACAAACCCGTCTGGCTTAGATAACGACGCGTACGTTCTACAACGCGGGTATCGTAAACATCACCATTTTTCCAATACAAACGATTCCGAATATAATCAGGATTTAGGTTTTGCGTGGGTTCAATTTCTGAATTATGAATTATGGCACAGCGGCCTAAATCAGCAGGAAAAATTAGTACAACTGTACGGTTTTTATGATCAATTATACCTTCGGGTTCATCAATTTCAGCAAAAGGATAGCCCGTTTGAGCAAAATATTTTTTAATAACAATTTGGCTTTTTTTAGCATGTTCAGCTATTAGCACGTCACCTTTGCTTAAGCCTACTAAATCATCAAGATTCACAGTCAATTCTGGCATGGGTGACTTACCACGATTTTCAAGCTGCATCTGTTCGATTGTGTAAACCGGCCCGAGGTCGCAAGTAAATTGAATAACCACAGGTGCTTTTTCAAGGTCAATTTTAACATCAACCTTGCAGCCATAGTAACCAAAGGAATACAGGGTCTTTTCTAGTAATGTCTTATCTTTTTCTATGCGCTTTATTAAGCCGCCAATGGAACCTGGCAGACGCAGTTTATTTTCCAGCAACATGGAAATGCTTTCCATGCGTTTTATCATTTCAGGAGTCAACGTTTCTGGCCATTGAATTTTGTAGTCTATGCCATCTTGTGAAGGAGCAATAAGCTCAATATCAGTAGCTTCCTGACCATTTAAATGATAAGTACAAAATGTCACAAAAATAACAGCTAGAAAAAAACGCATAACAACTAAGCAATACCTATTACTTGGATTCTAGCAAAGATGTGGAATTGGGGCTACCTGTTGGTTTTTGAATTAAAGATTAATGTCTATGCTGTATAGAATCTTGGCTTAATTCCATTCGCAATATAATTCTCATAATTTTGAGTATTTTTACTTTACATGTAATATTTGTTTGTTTATTTTAAATTAATAATTTTAAAAATTGTAATATTGTGAATTGTCAGCTTCTCGTGATACAAATGCTTGGAATAAGCTTGGCATCGTTTTCTCACCTTTTTTGTGGAGAAGAAGATCCCCTTTCAGATAATGAAAAGCGTCGGGAAATTATAGGTAAGCTTGCTCAAGACATGGGAGCACGTTATAGAACTGAAAATGTGAAGCGTAACAAACTTATAGACAGCCTTGCTGAAGGAATGCATAGAGTTGATAAAGCCAAAGTGATTGATGCTCTGGGACGGGCATCGGCAGAGCGGTTAACAGAAGATTTTGAAAATACAGTAAATCGACTTACTCAAGGAATAAGTGAACGTAGCAAATCCGATGTGATTTGTGCTCTAGCGAGTATTCCTGCAGAGCGTTTAAGAGCTTTTGAAAATACCGTAAATAGCCTTCCTTGGGCAGACAAATATTCGCAGGCAAGAGGCATTACTGCTCTAGCAAGAATACCTGCAGAAAGACTAACAGCCATTGAAAAAACAGTGGAACGTTTTGTTCATGAACAAGATGGTTATACTCAAGCCCATGTGATTGAAGCTCTAGGATATCTACCTGCAGAGAAGTTAACAAAAGATTTTGAAAAGGCTGTAAATCGCCTTGATGAAGGATTGGATCCAGGTAGTCTGCCCATTGTGATTAGTGTTCTAGGACATTTACCTGCAGTACATTGGCCAATGTTTGAAGTTACAACGAATCATCTTGCTCAAATAGGACACAAATACTACGCAATTCAGGCTCTAGCAAAAATACCAGCAGAGCAGTTCGCTGATTTTGCCAATGCTTTTCCCGATCAGACCTTGCAGCAATTGAATAATTTTGTGCCTTATTTTGAGAGAGGGCAATTTATGATCAGATTAGCAACCATGCAACCTGATCAGTGGCAAGCAGAAATCACCCGAGTTATTAATGAATACAGACATGAGAATGCTGCCCAGCCTTGGGTAAACCCCATGGAAATTCATAACTATGCGAATACACAGGTAACAACGAGTGGCTCTTTAGGCTCAGCATTGCCCATGCGTTTGGATGATGCAGTGATAGAAAACATGAACCAACGTTTACAAGCTGTTAATGTGCCATCTATGGATTATGCTGAAGCTAAAGCGCTTCTGAATACTTGGATTGAGGCAAAGTATTCTAATTCCAATAGGAATGTTGAAACAGTTAAAGAAGCTGCATTTGCTAAATTAGTAAGTGATACAGATTATGAAGAAGTTATAAGTACAGCAGTTAGTTTCTTGCGGACGTTTCACCCTGGTAAAGAAGGTCTTTGGCTTGATGGGTTCCTAGGCGAATCAATTAAAGCTAATAGCTGCAACAAAGGCATTAAAGAACGAGTCGCTACAGGCATGCGCACCATTGACACAGAACTAGACAAGTTATTTGCAGAGGCAGAAGGCAACCTTACCTTCAGTATATATTGCAACAATTGGAATTTAAGTGATAAAAGCCGTGCTCTGAAAAATCTGCGGTGGGTTGCTGATAAGCTTTATGCAAAGGGGGTTACTGCAGGCACATCAGCAAAAAAGGTAGCTGAAGCAGTGGAAGCTCTTATTGCTGAAGATTTGAGTACTTCTAGTCCTGAGAACTCGGACACAGCAAAAAGTCTTGCTGTCGGGGCTGTTAATGCGTATTGGGAAGAAATTAAGGGGCAATTCAGTCTGATTGAAGGGAGAGCATTAAAAGCAGAACAAGATGCTGAACATGCAGCATCTGTTACAGCTGACTTAGCTCCAACTCGATTATCTACAGAAGAAGAACGTGCGGCACGAATAAGAGTAATGGACAAAAAGAAAACTGAGTAGATGTTATAGAACTGGATCCCTACGCCTGCGTTGCAGGCTCAGGATGACAACACTAAGGCCCAAATTAAAAAAGCGCACCTTAAAAGATGCGCTTTAGCATAAGACCAAAGTCTTAATTATTTATCTTTTTTATGGTCAGCTGCAAAATTAGTTGGACGCTTTTCAACAACGTGATCGATCAAGCCAAAAGCAACAGCTTCATCGGCTGACATGAATTTGTCGCGTTCCATCACGTCATTAATAGTTTCAAGTTTTTGACCTGTGCAATCAGCATAGATTTTGTTCAAACGCGCACGTAAACTTAAAATTTCGCGAGCTTGAATTTCAATGTCAGTTGCTTGACCTTGTGCACCACCATGAGGTTGGTGAATCATAATGCGTGAATTGGTTAGCGCATAACGCTTACCTTTAGCACCAGCTGTAAGTAGTAATGAACCTGCTGAACAAGCTTGGCCCAAACACACGGTTGCTACGTCACAACGAATGTAATTCATAGTATCAAGCATTGATAAACCAGATGTTACAACGCCGCCAGGGGAGTTGATATACATGAAAATGTCTTTGTCTGGATCTTCTGATTCTAAAAACAAAAGCTGAGCGCAAATAAGCGATGCCATTTCGTCGTAGATTTGCCCTGTTAGGAAAATAATACGATCTTTTAAAAGCCTTGAAAAAATGTCGTAAGCGCGTTCGCCACGGCCAGTTTGTTCAACAACCATTGGCACCAGTGAAGAAACTAATGCATCCGCTTGTTTAGGAGATCTAAAATTCATGGCTATTCGCCTTTCTTAGTGCTGGCCTTCTTGGCGGGTGCTTTTTCGCTTTCAGATTTACCTTCTTTTGGCGCTTTGCTTGATGCTACTTTTTTAGTAGCTGGTTCGTCGTCGCCTTCATATCCAGGCACAACACCTTTCAATTTAGCAGGCAAGTCTTTCACAGTAATTTTGGTTTGTTTCTTTTTTGATTTCCCAAACACAAAATCAACAACCTTATCTTCTAAGGCTGGAGCAAGTAGCTTTTCCATAAGACGTGGATTTTTCACGTAATAATCAATCACTTCTTTAAATTGGCTTTGGTACTTCATTGCTTCCATAACAACTTCGCGTTGGATTTCTTCATTGGTCAAAGCAATTTTATGCTCTTTCGCAATTTCAGAAACCAGCATGCCAAGCTTTACTCTGCGTTCTGCAATTAGGTGATATTCAGCCTCTACTTCAGCCATATCAATGTCTTCAGTTTCGCCACGAGCACGCGCCGCGGCAACTTCGTCTTGTAATTTCTTCCAAATTTGTTGGAATTCAAATTCAACTGATGACTTTGGCAAAGCAAGTTTGTACTGATCATTTAACGCATCTAGAATTTGGCGCTTATGGTACAAACTTATTAAGTGCTTCTGATCATTCTTAAGTGTTTCTTCCATTTTTTTGTGCAAACCGTCTAGGTCTTCACAATCAAATTCTTTTGCAAAGGTTGCATCTAATTTAAATGTAACGCCAGCAAAAATAGACTGAATTTCAACTTCATAGGTAAAAGTTTTTGAAGCGATGCTTGCTTCTTGGAAATCTTTTGGATACGTAATCACAATTTCAGCAGTTTCGCCTTCTGCTTTACCCTGAATGCCCTTATGCAAAGGCAACCAAGTTGAGTCTGAATCTTCTGCGAGCGTTAGCTCTTGTTCTTGGGGAGTGCTGTGCTTACTTTTTTCTTTGATTAAGACTTTAACTTTGTCGCCCCATGCGGCTTTGCCTTTTTTAGGCTCTTTTTCATGGCCTTTGTATCTTTTAAATAATGCATCAACCGCTTCATCAACTTCTTTTTTAGAAACATCGACTACTAATTCTTCACAAGAAATTGATGAAAAATCTTTTAATTCAATAGTTGGCAAACATTCAACGCTGACACTGCATTCGAAACCGTCTGTAGTATCGGCCTTTTCAATGGTAACCTTTGGCTGTCCTGCTACGCGTGGCTTGTGTTCTTTATCAATAGTACTGAGAACTCTATCAACAATGTTATTAACCACTGATCTATTAGCTTCATCAGCGTAACGTGTTTGAATAACCGCAAGTGGAGCTTTGCCTGGGCGAAAACCATCAATACGTACGTTTTGTGATTTTTTGCTAAACCATGATGCTAGTTCTTGCGCATAATCAGATGATACAAGAGTAGCTTTGAAATCAATTACTGCGTCTTGCTCACGCACTTTTTGAACTGAAAGAGCCATAGAATTCCATGTGTTGATGTGGTGCGGGCGGAGGGACTTGAACCCCCATGACTTGCGTCGCCAGATCCTAAGTCTGGTGTGTCTGCCAATTCCACCACGCCCGCGCGTGTTGACTCTCTAAAAGCTACCAGAAATTCGAGGGTTTTGGCAACTGAGTATGTGCTATTTTTTTACTTTTATGACAATAAAAACGTCAGGTCCAAATATCTGCAGAAAACCTGAATGCATCTAAAATTTCTTTCCACCTGGCGGAATCACCGCCATCCCACCCTGATTTTAAGTTTTTAGCTTCACGAACAATAATGTTTTCGATGCCATCAAATTTTTGTTCATGGGGCAGAAACAAAAGCGTGAAATGAGTATCACCACCACGAATTGCTGTTAATGCATCCCTAACTTCTTTCAAGGCATTCAAATCTGGTGGCGTCTCTCCATCTACTTCGTAATGAGAAATGATGTATAAAGTTTTCTGGTCTTTGGCCGTTATGAATTTTTCTTTTAAATGATTTAGCTTTGTTTTTATTTGGGGGAAAATTTCTTTAAGTTTGTCGGGAGTTAATTCCCCGTCTCGAGGTGCTGACCATAATGCTTTCCCCGCTGCTGAGTCAAACAAATGTCGCCAAATCATATTGTTCTTATGATTCCAAAGCATGGATTTATGATCAACCACATCAGCAGATCCGTAAGTTTCATAGTGAGTAGTAAAATCTTCTAATTCGAAATAATCAGTTAATCCATTGCGTAGCACTTCTGCAAAGCAGTAATAATCACAAATTCGCATCCAATCAAACAGGTCGGCATGGCCAGATTTTGTTTCTCTGGGGGGAAATTCTGGGGCAAAATATCCATTAATTTGACTTTTTGTTAGGCAATTAGAACCAATACCAATCACACGTTCAAATACAGTGTCGCATTCACAAATATGGCTGCCCTCCTCGCTTGCAAAAAGGGAAAAACACGCGTTAAGAAACAATAATATAAATGTTGAGCGCAGAACCATACAACCTCGCAAAAGTGGCACATACAATTACAATACGTCTAAAAAGTTAATAATTACTTTTCAATGTTCTAGATGTTGCTGATTGGATTGTATGGTCAAGCCATAGAGAAACTAGGGGGTTGGGCAGACTCTCTTGCCAGTTTCCCTACGACTTGATCGTAGGGTCCACTGGATACCATCAATTCTTTTTTTAAATAAAATACAATTAAAATTAACCATAAATAATACTTAATAATTAATATTATTTAAATAATACTTAATAATTAATATTATTTTAATGTCCTCCCTGTACCATAAAATTTGTTATAAACATTTTTTAGTACAAGGAAATTATCATGAAAAGAATACATAAATTAACAGTAGCACTACTGACGGTAGTGGCTGCATCAACATGGAATACGACGTTTGCAACATCCATGACTATAGACGTTGAAGGCACCGATAGCGCAAGCCATAGCGGTGCAATCTCTACAGGAACCCTAAACAAAACTAATGCAGGTGCACTTGCCCTTAGCGGTACTAATGCAATTGGTGCTTTAGGTATTCATGGCGGTAAGGTTTCCGTAAGTTCAGCTAGCAATTTAAATGGAGCATCATCTGCAGTGACCTTTGCTGCATCTGGCACTGACCCTGTAACAGCTACTGCCAACACTGCAACATTAGAAATTGGGGGTTCTATGAATACTGGTGCGTTTGCTTTTACTAGCGATGGTACAGTTCAAGTTGATGGAGCAAATGTAGCAACATTAAATGCTGCCCCCACAGGAACAGGACTAGTGCATAAAACTGGCGCTGGTGTCATGAAAATTGCATCAGACCTAAGCGCTTCTGCAGCTTTAGCAGGAATTCATGTAGATGCTGGAACGTTGTATGTACAAAGTGGCAAAGCACCTGTTGCACCAATTCAAATAGCAAGTGGAGCAGCACTTCAGCTTGCAGGAGTAGATGATTCAGCAGAAAGTCAAATTAGCAGTGCAATTACTGTACAATCAGGTGGGAGTATTGTGGTGGATGCTGATGTAAGCGTTAGTAACGCGCTTACAAGCTCTGTGACTACCACTTTCAACACGGATACTGGCTATTTTGAAAATGGTGCAGCTGTTATTGCTTGGCCCTCTAACTTAATCACATTTTTTGCAACTCCGGGTGGGTTTCCATCCTGGTCATACTGGAGCACCAGCGACACGACCAATCAATCAGTGTCTTATGGCGGTGTTTTGTTAGAACACTTAAACAGTGGTTGGATAGGAAGTTATGCTTATCGGAAGCTAGATTCAGTTCTCACAGCAGCTCATCCAACTACCACTGTATCAACTGGTATGGATGCAGCTTTATCTGGAACAGTGCTTATGGAATCAGGTTCTGCAATTGTGCTTGGTGCAGGTTCAAACTGGGCACGTAACATAACTGTTGGTACAGCTAGTTAAATACGATTAAACACAACTTACTATCTTGGGCTTGCGCATACGTTTTGTGCAGGCCCATTTTTTAATTTTATATTCTGAATTTCATTGAAAAAGTGTGGATTGCCGCGCTGCGCTCGCAAAGACGAAAGAGGCGTCATCGCGAAGCCTGAAAGGCTGTGGCGATCCATACTTGTGGATGACGAATCAATTAAGGTTTCAGAAACAAATCTTTCAAGTGCTTATAGGCAGCGCTCAATTGTTTACTTTCTACCGCTATGAATATAGTGTCATCGCCAGCAATAGTTCCGGATATGCCAAAGGATTCATCACCTACAAACTCTTCATCAATTACATACGCCACGCTGTTTGCATGACCTGGTAACGTATTGATAACAATTAAGTTTGGGGCCAACTGAGTGATTCGGGTAATAGGAGCTGCCGAGCTTTGCTTCACAACCTGGTATACCCCATTAACCTTCGCGATGTTTAATTTTTTCAAACGCCTTGAAAGCGTGGCCTGGGGCATATCCACCCCTTTGCTTTTTAGAGCTGCTTGTAAATCAGACTGTTCAGCAAACGTTGCTGATTTTATGCATTTTAGAAGGACTTCGTCTTCAATGGGGTGACGGCTCATAATTTCTTATTTAAATCCATTTTTATGGAAGTATATTCATTTTTGGTTGACAGGGCAATTGTTTGGATATATATTCAATAAAGTGAATATAATATGAATATGATATGTGGAAGATATTTTTGTGGGCGCTTCTGATTGTGCATCAGCTTAATGCTGTCCCCGGTAAAATTACGGCTGGACTATCTGCTGACTACCCTCCGTTTGAATTCAAACAGGGCGAAGAAATTGTAGGGTTTGATGCAGACCTTGCAAAAGCAATTGGCAAAGAGCTGGGTCTAGATGTTGAAATAAAAGACATGTCATTTGCAATGCTTTTTGGCGCACTTAATGCGGGAGAAATTGATGCAATCATTTCCTCAGTCACTATAAATGAAGAAAAAAGTAAAAATTATGATTTTTCTGCGCCCTACTATTTCGATACTTTTGCTATTTTGCACACAACAGAGAAACCAGTTAGCAAGGAAACCCTGAGCGGCAAATCAATTGCTTGTCAAATGGGAACGTCTGGCATGCAAACATGGCTAAAATCCCAAACATCTGATGTTAAAATTGTGCTTATGGATACCATGCCTCAAATGGCAGAGGCCTTAAAAGCAAAGCATATTGATGGCGCTTTGATGGACGCCACCCAGGCAAAGGAATTTGTTAAAAATTCCAAGAATCTTTCTTATACGATTGTTGGCAATGTCAGCAGTGGCACGGGTGTAGTAATGAAAAAAGGCTCACCTTTTAAGATTCAAATTAATACTGCAATAGAAGCGCTGAAGCAAAAAGGTGTTTTAAAAAATTTAGAAAGCAAATGGGTTGAGGGCAAGCACACAAAACCAACGCACTCTGTTTTTAATGATTTTTTGTTTATAGCTAAAGGGTTGCCCACCACCCTAACCTATAGTTTTTTGGCCATTTTCCTAGGCGGCGTATTGGGCGTTTTATTTGCTATATCAAGGCACTTGAACCGTGGTGCAGTTAACTGGGCAATTATTTCCCTTATTTCAGTAATTCGTGGCACGCCTGTTTTGCTACAGCTTAGCTTTGTGTATTTTTCAGCACCCACCTTAATAGGAGTGAAGCTAAGTGTACTAACTGCCGGAGTACTTACCCTGGGCATAAATTCAGCCGCCTACATTGCTGAAATATTGCGGTCTGGCTTGCAAAGTTTACCTAAGGGGCAATTTGACGCAGCTCAGGCTTTGGAAATATCAAAGTGGTATACATGGAAAGATATTATTTTGCCGCAGGTTTTGCGCAATGTGTTTCCGTCATTGATTAATGAAATTGTTACTTTAACCAAGGAAACCGCTTTAGTTTCAGTTTTAGGTGAAATGGATATTATGCGGCGCGCCCAGACGTTGGCGGCTGAAACATACAATTATTTTGAACCAATGTGTTTAGCAGGGGTGATTTATTACCTACTTATTAAAACAATTGAATTTATAGGAAAGACTTTAGAAAAAAGGTGGCACGATGCTTAACGTTACACAGGCCACAAAAGCGTATGGGAATCATACAATTTTTAATCAGGTTAGTTTTTCCTTAAACCCTGGGCAAATTGTTGCACTAGCTGGCCCTTCTGGAAGTGGAAAATCAACGCTCTTAAGGTGCATTCAAAACCTTGAAAAGTTAGATAAGGGCACGATTGCCCATAAGGGCACCACAGGGTTTGTTTTTCAAGACTTTCAGTTGTTCCCGCATTTAACCGTTCTTGAGAACGTGGCTTATGCACTAAGGGTTACAAAAAAACAAACGGCAAATAATGCTTTAGAAAAAGCGAAAGCTACCCTTAAGTTGCTGGGGTTAAAAACTGCTTACTATAAAATGCCCCATCAACTTTCAGGTGGGCAAAGACAACGTGCGGCCATTGCCAGAGCCCTTGTACTTGAGCCTAATTTGCTATTGTGTGATGAACCAACATCAGGGCTTGATGGGCTTAGCGGCAAGAATGTTGCCGAGCTGTTTTTGACGCTTAAAAATCAAGGGGTGACCATGCTTATTGCCAGCCATGACCTAGACTTTGTAAGTGCAGTCGCCGATAGAATTATTGTGTTAAATGATGCAGCAGTGATTAAGGACTTTATGATTGATTCAAAAATCCAAGGGCAATTAAGCTGGGGGACATTGCTACATTAAAACTGTTAAACTTTATTGCAAATTTTAAAGAAAAGTTCTATAGCTCACAATATCAATCAAGTCGATTAAGTCTAAAAATTCTTTAGACAGACATAGGGCAAATATAAATGACCTTCTTTGATACTTTTAACCGCACTAAATTAATCAGCAAAAATACAAATAAAACAATGCCATCAGCAATTAGCGTTGGCTTTTTATTTTTAGGAGTAATGCTTCTTGCATGTAACATTTTTTGTTCACATCTTTTGCATTATCTTTCTTTATCTGGAGCAGACTACAACACACCACCCCTTCTGAAAGATCTATTCCAGCGGGTATTGACTAACATTCCGCTCAGACTACTAGGCTGTCTGGCTATATACGTATTTGCTATAAACTCTAAATTTTTCATTATGATGATAAGCTTTTATGCAAGCATCTTGGTTTTAGCTTGCTTTCTTTTATTCATAACTGACTACACAATACTTAACGAATATCTTCATAAAAGCATACTGATTGCACCTTTCATACATATTATCCTTATGCCGGCAGCAATCGTTTTAGCAGCACAATTTTGCTTTAGAAGCGTCCTTTCTAAGTATCATAACACTGTCAGTGTTTGCATACCTTTAGCTGTGGCGTTTGGCGGAATATTAGCTTATTCCATTAAAAATACTGCCATACATATGCATACGAGCATCTGGGCTTACGCATTAATTTTCACTGCCACATGCAGTTTGTGTTGTTTTCTAGTGGCTAAATTTTACCGTTTTGAAACTGGGTTACAGGCCCCAGAAAAAAGTATGCATGAAGGAAAAATTCAAATTTCATTATATATTTTGCTATTTTTAGCGGGAGCCCTGTTAGGCGTGGTTTTTGGTTTTCCTATGCTTTTTTCAAAACCTTATTTCACTGAAGTACTTATCCTGAGCTTTGGTAGAGACATGTCTCCCTTATATTTTCACTGGTTTTCATTATCTTTGTTCTTGTTACCTGCTCATTATATTTTAAAAAAAATTGGCTTTTTAAAAACTATGCATGTTTCAATTTTAGGCGCTGTCTTTTTAGTTGCTGTTTTATGGCAGAATATAGAAATAACACTTCCTATTTATAGTGCACTTCGTTTAATTTTTGCTTGCTCTAGCGCACTAATCCTAGCGCCATTATTTTTGATAGTGCACAAAGCAGCACAAAAAACTAATTCAATTTATTCGCCTGTTTTGTGGACATCATGGGGATACATAGCAATAATTGCACTTAGAGCTTTGATTGGTCAATCACACCCGCTATTACCCCCATTATTAGTAAGTAATTTGATGCTATTGGCAGTGCTTTTACTATATCTATTCACGATACGGATGACTAAAGTAGAACATGGCAATTGCTAAATACGCGTATCTGGCCTCAGCTGCCCCTGCAATAAAGAACAAAGACAAAACCAGCGCAACACCCATAATGTTTTGGAAAAACAAACTAACGTATTTAGGGTGTTCATTAAAGTGCCTGAAGCCTTTATATACATATATAAGCTGTATGAAGAAATACATCAGATACGCCATGAACCAAGAAGAGACCGTGAATATTCCCGACTTTTCCACCAAATTTAATACAGTGATGATGTTTGAAGTGGTTTCCCCCTTAATGCTAGAAGGGGGTTTTAATAATGATACTGTTAGTTGCTGATAAAAAATCCCCCAGCGATGCTTGATGTAAGCAACAGGGTAGGCAATTATTGCCGACATCCAAGCTTTGTGAAGTATGTTTTCTTGATCAGGTGAAGCAGCAGTCGTAAGAGGGCTATCATTTGCAAAAGTTAAATCATCCACACGATTAGGGTTGTAGAGCTGTTTTACTTTTTCAAAATCATACAGCTTGTTTTGCTTAATATAGTCAGGGAATACAGGGTCATTAAGGTTAATTGAAATTCCAGCTAGGTCATATAGCTTAGTATGGATGCCTCGGTTTGATGGCGTAGACATGGTTTTGTTAAAAGCTGTTACGCTTGCTATGAAAACGCAGCACAAAAGCAAACCAATGCCTATCCATTTTTTTGAACAATCAGGCCAATAGAATTTTGCAAACCACAAACAAAGCCAAGGCAAAGCTATTGCGGCTTGATAAGTAGCGCACGTGCCGTAAAACGCAATGGCAAGCCATGCCAGCAAGGAAAACAAACCAGGTCGAAGATTCTTCATGCTATAAAAATGCAGCCATGCAGCACAAAAAAGGTACGCATTTACAAATGATATATCTTTAATAACAAGTAATTGGTAAGCAAAAACTGGGGGCAATATGGCTATGAGATACACCCAATTTGCTTTTTGAGGTTGGGCACAAGCGAACAATGATACCGCCCCCCAATATAAAGACAAATGAAATAAAAACATTGGACCAGAGCCACTGTATATTTTATCAAACAGCCCCCAAAGCACTCCCATTACGGGTGGATGCCAGTCTGAAGATATTCCGGCAATACCCTGCTGCATTTGCACCATGCTGTCAGGGCGCATTAATCCCGGCCAAAACAAAAGCACACAAATGCAAAAAGCAAAAAAAGGAAATAGTCGTTTTATTAAAGGCGATAGCTGCACTGTAATGCACTTATGAATTTTTCATATTGTAGGTTATGTAAAAGCATACAGAAAGTCAAAAATCATCCCGTGAGCAAGAATCACTATGCATTGGCACAGATGTTGCACAACTCAAAGCAAGATATTTCAAATAAATTAATAGGAATTGAGGGCAACATGTCAATGGTCATCAATACAAATACACTGGCTTCGAATACATTGAAAAGCCTAGAAAAAAACAAATCCGAGCTAGCTGCATCTATGGAGGAGTTATCATCTGGATCAAAAATCAATAGAGCTGCTGATGATTCAGCTGGCTTATCTATTGCTTCTAGAATGGCTGCTCAAATCGGAAGCCTTACTCAAGCATCTGCGAATGCTCAATCGGGTGTTTCGCTTATTAATATTGCAGATGGTGCTCTTGGTTCTATCGCAAACTCATTAACAACGCTTCGTGCCCTTGCAATACAATCTGCAAACGGCACCCTAACAAGCAGCGATCGTTCATCAATCAATGCAAACGCAGAGTCACTACTAACACAAATTAACAGTGTAGTTGCACAAACGAATTTTAATGGTCTTAACTTATTAGACGGTACGCTTGATACCACTTTACAAGTTGGTACAGAAGAAGGAGATTCTATTGTTCTTACCGCTAAATCTGCAAATACTGCAAACATAGGAGCGGTGATTGTCACTGGAAATCTCGTGACTAATGCGCTTTCAGCGGGAGACCTGGTAATTAATGCTACTGCGATTAGAGCATCTGTATCTGACGGTGTAAGTTACAGCGATCCTAGCGCAAGTGCTATAGCCATAGCTGCTGCAATCAATGGAAATGGAACTGATCTTGATGCCCGTGCCGTTGCAAACCCTACCGTTACAGAAGTTTCTGCTTATAGCACTTCAAGCAATACGCAAGGTACCATTACAGTAAATGGGGTAAAATCTTCAATTATT
>CAYUNR010000041.1:0-13612 GCA_964446295.1 uncultured Candidatus Finniella sp.
ATGCTCTTCATGTGCAGGTTCAGCCGCCACAACTTGGTGAGCGTGCTCTTCCACATGTGCACGATGCTCTTCATGTTGAGGCTCTACCGCTATAACTTGGTGAGCACGTTCTTCCTCATGCGCACGATGCTCTTCATGTGCAGGTTCAGCCGCCACAACTTGGTGAGCGTGCTCTTCCACACCTGATTTTTTGATTTCAACTAATGCAATTTCTTGCACGTTCGTAATCTTGTCCTCAACATTTGTTGCATCTTTATTAAAGGTAAAACTCACAACACGATAAACATCATCAAGCCCATCTAGTTTAATAAGCTCAAAATAGTGACCACTATCAGGATATTTCTCTGCTGTGAGTACCTCATCAATTTTTGAACGTGTATCTGCTAAAAGCTCTCCATTTGGAGCTGTCTGGTCATCTAATTTTTCAACGGAGAATCCTTTTATGGTTTCTTTAGATCCCTTATTTTTTCCTGCCATAGCATCTTTTATAAGCATTGTTATTTCTGGAGAAAATAGACTTTCTGCAGTTGCAGCTTCTGCTGAGTACATATCTGGCATAAAAGCTGTAGTAAGAACCAATCCAAGAAAAATTTTTGAAAACACGAGAGATCTCCGTTAGTTAAAATAGTCGTTTCTTTAAAGTTAACAAATAAAAATTAAGTAATAGTTAATGGCGTTTAAAATTGTATTCAAAATATTTCAAACAATTCCGTTCTCATGCAAAAAGGCAGCATAATCAGCTCTCAGCAATGGAGAGAAAAAACTAGGAGAACGATCATGAACTGTTGGAGCACATAAAAGGTCTTGGAAACGCTCACGGATTGGCATCGTAAATAAAATATGACGAGTAATTACCGTTCTAGCTTGATAGCTTACAATGCTGTAAAAATCTTCCGTATGCGTGTGGTCTAGCCCCGCAATAACAAAGTTACTAGGTGATGCTATGCCATCATGCAAATGCACTGATCCAGACCCACTAAGAAGAGACGTACCGTCACTACGACACACATGCACATTAACGCCCTGATAATTTCCACCCATTTCAGGAAAAAAGTCTGAAAATGCATGCGCCCGTAATTGTATTGGCGTTCCATTCCAAGGATTATCTTGAATATTCAAAAAAAGCCGGCATGTAGGGCCCGCAGTATCAAGCTGATCTCTGATAAATTCTGGCAATATCTCGTGAACGATATCAGGGTTATATCGCACAACAAGAGGATGCGAAGCATATGAAGGAGCAGGACTACCTGCAACATCGGTAGGGTTATATGGATGACAATTAACAACCAAAGGCGTGCTCATCATAGGATATAAAGTTTCATGACAATCTACATTTGTTCTGCGATTACCCATAATTGTGTCAATAATAGGCAATACTTCCAAATAATCAGTAGTCGCTTCAGTCAAATGCAATCCTTCTAAAGCGGTAACCAAACTAGCTGCATTCAATGTGGTTTTTATGCAGGTAAAAATAGACGAAATACAAAATACAAAAACGGACTTCATTTTTATTATCTATAAATAAATCTTTAAGTAAATTATGAATCTTATTAATTAATATCAAGTTAATTTTCTTATTATTACTATAATCAATCGGTGAAAATAATCCCCCTCTAGCTAAAAATTCCTGATTTTGCTTCACTTAAGGTAATGAAACAAAAAGAGCACGTATTTGCGGACATTTTTTTTGCTATTTTTTCTATTAGTTGGCTGTAGAGAAATGGTTAACCATGACCCCATAATGCCTAGAGTTGATAAAACAGAAGCAAAAGAACTTGCTCAGCCAGCTAATTTTTCACCTCAGACGCTATCAACAAAGAAAAGCTTGCAGAAAAAAGAAGAGCCCAAGCTACCTAAAATAATGTATCAATTGGTTAGCATTTCTGTTTCTGAAAATATTTCATTAAAAAATGTGTTCATTGAATTGGCCAGGCAAGCTGAAGTTGATTTACAACTAGATCATACCATTGATGCAAAAATTATTTTTACCGCTCAAAAACGTCCATTTATAGATGTTATAAAATCTATGTGTGAAATGGCAAATTTAAGATATGACGTTTTAGGAAATGCCATTCGCATTGAGCGTGACACGCCCTATTCACAAAACTATAATGTGCAGTTTTTAAACTTATCTCGAACAAGCGAAGATCAATTAGCTGTTGCATCTGATGTATTTTCAAGTGTTGGGCCATCAAAAAACAACATGAACGACAACGTTTCAAAGAGCGCTTTAAAAGCCACGACCAAAAATGATTTTTGGGAAGAGCTAGAGCAAAATCTAAAAACAATTTTGGCATCAGGGAACGAAAAAGGCACATATTCAATGCATCGCCAAGCGGGGTTGATTGCATTACACGCGACACGAAAACAGCATCAACAAGTTCAGTTGTATTTGGAAAAATTACGCCATGTAGCATGCTGCCAGGTGTTAATTGAAGCAAAAATTATTGAAGTGACTCTTAAAGATGAATACAGAAGCGGAATCAATTGGCAAACATTGGGCACAAAAGGTGATTTAGAAATCACCGCTAATTTCGGCGAGATGGCCAGAAAAGGTGCATTTTTAGACCCAGGAGCTTCTCAAACAGATATGGTCAGTTTTGGCGCAAAGGGGTCTAAGTTTTCCGCAATAGCAAATACGCTGCAAGAATTTGGATTGGTAAGAACCTTATCAAGCCCACGTCTCACTGTTATGAATAATCAAGCGGCTATTCTAAAGGTTGCGCAAAACAAAGTGTATTTCAGGCTTAACTACGACAAAATGTACAATTCACAAAATAACGCTCAAAGCACCACCGTTTCAAGCGATATTCAGACAGTTCCAATCGGCTTGCTAATGATGGTACAGCCATCCATTGACCCCGAAACTGGTGAAATTATATTGTTTTTAAGACCAAGCATTTCTCGGCTGACTCAATCTGTAGCAGACCCTGCCATTGATATTGCTTACAACGCAGGAAATACAACAGGCAGTGTAACCAAAGCACCTGTTCAGTCAATGATTCCAGTAGTTGAAGTGCGAGAAATTGATTCGGTATTAAGACTAAGTAATAAAGAAATGGCCGTTCTGGGTGGATTAATGGAAGTACGCTCATCCGAACATAAACAAGGATTACCAGGACTAGAGGAAGTCCCAATACTGCGCGATTTAACCGGCAGTTTAACCGAAGGTGATACAATTGTAGAACTGGTCATTGTTTTAAAAGCAACAATTATGGATAATGGTGCCGCACCAGATGGCGCTGACCATCGATTAATGGATAAATACACTACAGACCCGCGACCTTTGAAATGAAAATTATAAATAATCCACCGACATTTAAGGCTGTTTTTTTTGACTGGGATAATACCTTAGTTGACACTTGGTCAATTCTTTTTAAGGCCACAAATGTTACTTTAAAGCATTTTGGATTATCTGAAGTAAGCATGGAAGAAGTAAAAATTAGAGCTAGACTTTCTTCCCGTGAAAGCTTTCCAAAGATATTTGGTGATAATTGGAAAGAAGCTTTGGCCGTTTTCTATCAAGCAATTCATGAAAATAAAAATGATATAAAATTGTACGAGGGGACAATGCCTTTGCTGCAATCACTAAAAAATTCTGGGCATATAATAGCCATTATTAGCAACAAAAAAGGTGACTTGCTACGCGAAGAAATCAAACAGTTTAAAGTACCAACTGACTTGATTCTTGGCTCAGGAGACACTCCTTTTGATAAGCCTCACCCAGAGATGGGACTGATTGCTCTAAAGCAATTAAACTTACACCCAAGTGAAGCTGTGTACGTTGGAGACAGCATTACCGACTGGCTATTTGCTAAAAATTTAAACATGGACGCTATTGCTATAGGCAACGATGACTATGATGGGCAATTACTTGCGCGTTTTAATTCGATTGATGAGTCTTTTGAAAAAATGATTGATCATTTAAAGATGAAAAAGTACCATATAAACTCTGTAATATAACAATGGGAAGGTATCATGATTAATCAAAAATACACATCGTCTTCCATTGTCGTGGTCGTGACTGTGGCGGTCTAACCGCCCTGATTCAATTTTTTTTCATTATTTTTTATATTTTTTTCAGGAGTTACGGTCATGCGCCCATCAATTTTTATACTTGGCTTTTCAATATTTGCTATGTTTTTTGGTTCAGGGAATCTTGTTTTTCCAATGCAAATTGGCAGCAATTGCTTAAATCATTGGGGAGTTGGTTTTTTAGGCTTATTAATCAGTGGAATACTCATTCCTTTTGCTGGTGTTTTTGCAATTAAGCGCTATCAAGGCTCATATGATCAATTTTTCAAGGAGCTCGGTTTTGGCGCTAATGTCATTATTCCATTAATTTTGTTATCCCTTCTAGGCGCTTTTGGCATAGTTCCACGCTGTATAACCGTTGCTTTTGGTGGATTTCATGTACTTGAACCGAACATACCATTATGGACATTTTCACTTGGCTTCACTTTAGTTTGTTTTTTAACAGGCTTAAAAGATACGCGCATGCTAAATATTATCGGAAAATTCATGACTCCTGTTAAGCTTGGTACGCTTGCTTTAATTATAATTGCTGGAATTACGGGCGCACCATTTTTACCCAGCTCTACACACACATACGAGAGTGCTTTTAAACTTGGATTATCTCAAGGCTATCAAACTATGGATTTAATTGCTGGATTTTTCTTTTCCGCTCTTATCTTTAATCATATACAGCAACAATGCAAATCAACCACCGATCCTAAAACTATTTTTTGGATATCAGCGAAAGCGAGCTTGATTGGAGCGTCTGTCATTGCTCTGGCATATGGTGGGCTGGTTTATTTAGGAGCTTCTTATGCCAGTGTTATACAAGCAGTACAGCCAACAGAAATGTTACCGACTTTAACAAAACATCTTCTTGGCAGTTACTCTGCAATGGTTATTGCTTTTGCAATGGGCTTTTCATGTCTAACAACCGCAACGGCATTGAATAATTTATACGCAAGTTTTTTACATAAGCTATTCAAACTGCATGACAACCATTTTTATTATGTATTAGCTGCTACAAGTTTTGTTTCTTTTTCCCTATCATTGTTAGATTTCAAGGGAATTTCTGCATTCTTAACTCCAATTTTGGATGTTATTTATCCTGGGTTAATCATTTTCACCGTTGCATCGTTAATTCACCCCCACCCACACATTTTAAAACGCGTAACATTTTATGGAATTACTGTAGTGATGATCATTTTTAAATTAATTTAGCATGATCCAATCTTGATTCTTTTTTGCCAACAAAGTACATTACGGTAACGATTAATAAATTTTGTGAAATATTATGTTGTCTCGCCTTCTTGGTTACCTATCTGCTGACATGGCTATTGATCTGGGAACTGCAAACACTTTGGTGTATGTTAAAGGTCGAGGAATAGTTTTAAATGAACCCTCAGTCGTTGCTATAGCTAGTCGTAACGGACGTCAGCAAGTTTTAGCTGTCGGCGAAGAAGCAAAAATGATGGTTGGTCGCACACCCGGAGGCATTCAAGCAATCCGTCCATTGCGTGACGGAGTTATTGCCGATTTTGAGATCGCACAAGAAATGATTAAGCACTTCATTCGAAAAGTGCATAATCGTCGCAGTTTTGCAGCACCGCAAATTATAATTTGCGTTCCTTCAGGCTCAACTCCGGTTGAACGTCGCGCCATTCAAGACGCTGCGGAAAGCGCAGGCGGACGTCGAGTATATTTGATTGAAGAACCAATGGCAGCAGCTATTGGGGCAGGAATGCCGGTCACAGAGCCTACTGGCTCTATGATTGTGGATATTGGCGGAGGAACCACTGAGGTAGCAGTGCTATCTTTAGGTGGCATTGTATACGCAACATCAGTCCGTGCTGGTGGAGATAAAATGGACGAATCCATCATTAACTATATTCGTCGCACACATAATCTCTTAATTGGTGAAGCAACTGCAGAAAAAATTAAGAAAAAAATTGGTTCAGCTCTTATAATGCCGAATAGTGAAGAGACTATCCTTTCTATCAAAGGACGTAGCTTAGTTAGCGGCATTCCAAAGGAAATTGAAGTCAGCCAAAAACAGATAGCTGAAGCATTGACGGAAGTTGTTGCTGCAATAGCAGAAGGTGTAAAAACAGCACTTGAATGCACTGCTCCTGAATTATCGGCAGATATTGTTGATCGTGGAATTGTCATGACAGGCGGCGGAGCTCTCTTAAGAAATCTTGATAAAGTTATAGCAAACGCGACCGGTGTTCCTGTTTTTGTTGCTGAAAATCCATTAAATTGCGTGGTCCTTGGAACTGGTCGTGCGCTTGAGGAAATGGAAGCATTACGTACCGTTTTAGTAAACTCTTACTAATTGATGTTGCATCGTGCGCCGGGTTTTGATCCTATTTTGCGCGGCAGCTGTTTTATATTTGAGCGTAAGTTATTGGTATTTTCCAAATAGTCCTTACGCTCACTATTCACTTCAAAATTTGTCATCTCCGTTACTTCGTTCAATAGGGACATCAAATCGTTTTTTTGGAAGCATGCCTCGTATTTTAAACGATATTCATTATTGGTTTTCGTCTCGCACATATTTGCACAATCAGCTTAAAAAATTAGAACGGCTTGAAGATGAGCTTCGACAAACAAAACTAGATTTGGCGATATCACAAAAACTTATTGATCAGCTTGAACCATTAACAAATTTCAAAACTCCCAATCTCTTTAAGAGCACGACTGTTCGCGTTTATGGTTCGCCCATTGGTTTCTATGATGCTCAGCTCATCACCTCTTCTTCTGCTAATATAGTTATGAAAAAAGACGATATTGCGGTGAGTGAGAAAGGCTTAGTGGGCCGAGTTGTTGAAGCATCCAGTCGTATTCTTCGCATTATGCTCATAACAGATATGGCATCACGAGTCCCTATTAAAATTCTTGAAACTGGTGAAAATGCTATAGCTGTTGGAAACGGTACTTCTATCATGTCATTGGAACATTTACAAAGCAGAGAGATGATAACAAATAGCTACAAACGCCCTACAGAAATAGGAGATATCCTTGTCACTTCAGGTGTTGGAGGTATTTTCCCCCCCGACATTATGGTAGGAATTGTAACTGCTATAAAAGATGAGGAAATCTCTGTGAAGCCATTTGTAGCATTTCATACACTCGAAGCAGTAAGAATATTATATGACCACCTGGCAGCTTAAACTCACCACATTCTTATGGCGGTTCATCTTTTTTGCATGCTGCAACGTTTTCGATGCATTTATCCTTTTTCAAGGCATAGGATTACGCTTACAAACAGCATTGATAGTTCTGTATCGCTGGGTACTGTATACTCCCAGCCCTGGAGATTTTCTAATCTTTATAGTTTTTGGATTTTTTTGGGATGCAATTTACCATCTACCTTTTGGATTTCATAGTTTTTTGATGCTAACTGCAAGCATTGTACTGCACACGCAAAAACGTTACCTTCAAGTTAATCACCAATATATGCGCTGGCTTGTTTTTTTAGGAGTGCTTATTTTGGTGGACCAAGTTGAATACGCATTGCACTTGCTATTAGGGCAGCAAATTGTTTATTCATTTATACTTACTTTAAGTATCATGCTAACTTTTTCCTTGTATCCCTTTGTCTTTAAGTTTTTGCAACACTATGATAGATGAGTCCTTTAGTCATGTTTTTAAACGCAGAAGCTTTATTTTAGGCTTAGGTAAGGGCATACTTTTGACTGGGTTGCTTGGAAGACTGATTCATTTACAGATTTTCAATCGAGATTACTATAGAACTCTTGCTGATCGTAATCGTATTCAAACTCGTCTCATTGCGCCGCCAAGAGGACAAATTATTGATAATACCGGAAAAGTCTTAGCAATTAATCAAAATATTTATCGCTGTTTAATGACCCCTGATGCAAATATAAATGTTGAAACTGAGATTAGCATTTTGCAATCTCTGTTAAATTTAAGCACAGAACACGCAAAAGAACTGAAAAAGCAGCTTACTCAGCAATCAAAAATTGCATCCATCGTTAAAGAAAGCCTTACTTGGGAAGAGATGGCGGCACTTCAATTAAAACTTCCTGATTTACCAGGATTGCTCATAGAAAAGTCTCAAATAAGACAATACATGTATCCAGAAATTTTATGTCATACAATTGGGTATGTAGCACAAGCTTCCCAAAAAGATTTAGATGAATATAACGTTGAGCCCATTCCCGGACTACGCATAGGAAAAAGCGGATTAGAAAAAACATACCAAAATACTCTTAATGGAAAACCAGGAATGCAGCGCGTGGAAGTTAATGCAAGGCGACGCATTGTCCGAATTATTGATCACACCTCGCCAAAAATTGGACAAGATTTGCACACAACTATAAATATTGCACTTCAAGAAAAAATCATTCAGATTCTAGAGCCTTATCGAAATGCCAACGTAGTCGTTATGGATGTCCATACAGGCGCTATAAGAGCTATGGTTTCCAAACCTGGATATGATAGCAATCTTTTTGTGTCAGGTATAAAAAAAGATGACTGGAAAAATCTTTTAACTCACGAAGACAAACCACTTATTAACAAAACTCTTGCTGGACAATATCCCCCTGGATCCATTTTTAAAATGATAGTAGCTTTAGCTGCCCTCAATGAAGGTATTGTCGATCAAGAAAGCCATATACATTGCCCTGGACACTATAATCTAGGAAACAATCGTATTCATTGCTGGACGTGGAAGAATGGAGGTCATGGGACAGTCAACCTGGAGAGAGCCATTGCGGAATCATGTGATGTCTATTTTTATCATTTAGCTTTAAAAATCGGCTCCTTAAAAATGGTTGAAATGGCTTCCCGTTTTGAACTCGGTCAACTAACGGGTATTGAACTAAGTGGTGAAAAAAAAGGATTAATTCCAAGTCCTGAATGGGCAAAGTTTCGCAAAGGATTTTTCAAACAAAAAGGGCAGGCCTTAAATATTTCAATTGGACAAGGAGTCATTCTTTCCACACCATTACAAATGGCACGAATGATTGCCATGCTGGTCAACGGAGGGAAAATTATCACTCCTCATTTAGTAAAAACTGAAGTCATTCATCCAGAAAAATTTGTTGAGGGAATTGAGCCTCATTGGCTGGAGTGGATCCAACAAGCGATGAATAAAGTTGTTAATGATCCAAAGGGAACAGCTCACAGAGCAAATCCAAATTTAAATGATTGGAGCTTTGGGGGCAAATCAGGAAGTGCTCAAGTTTGCCGCATTACAATGCAACAACGTGCTGATGGAACTTATAAAGATTTACCCTACCATTTAAAAGACCATGCTATTTTTGTTGGTTATGCACCTATAGAAAAACCACAACATGCTGTAAGTGTTGTGATTGAACATGGTGTAAGTGGTGGTGGGGTTGCAGGTCCTGTCGCAGGTCAAATTTTGCAAGCAGCAAGACACCTATATGTTTGATATTAGGCGCCTATTTCATGTAAACCGCACTGTTCTAGGCGTAATTATAGCTATTGTTTTTATCGGGCTTATCACCTTATTTTCAGCGGCAAATGGCAGCATACATCCTTGGGTTATAAAACAGCTTTTAAGATTTTTACTGGGGTTAATTATTTTCGGCGTAATTGTAGCAAGTGATTCTAGATGGTGGTCACAACACGCTTATTCAATTTATGCCGTTGTTTTGGTCATGCTTATACTGGTTGAGCTTATGGGATTTGTGGGCATGGGAGCTCAACGATGGCTTGATTTGTATATATTTAACCTACAGCCTTCTGAGCTTATGCGTGTAGCTCTTATTTTGGCATTAGCTCGCTATTTTAGTTTCTTAGAAGCAGATGAAGTTCAGCGTTTTAAAAATTTAATTCTTCCATTGATGCTAATCTGCGTTCCAATGCTTTTAGCTATGCGGCAGCCTGACCTCGGCACAGCAATACTATTACTAAGCTCTGGACTTGCTATATTTTTTGTAAGTGGTGTGCCCTGGTGGTTTTTCACTGCAGGATTTGTAACAGTACTTTGTGCTGTGCCCATTTTATGGAATTTTTTATACGATTATCAAAAAAAGAGAATTCTTGTATTTTTAAATCCGGAAAGCGACCCTACGCATGCTGGATATCATATTTCACAATCAAAAATCGCCTTAGGATCAGGAGGGTTTACTGGAAAAGGCTGGCTTAAGGGCACGCAAAGTCATTTGAATTTTTTACCTGAAAAGCAGACGGATTTTATTTTCACGATGTTTGCCGAAGAATTTGGTCTGATAGGCTGTTTAATTGTTATTAGTTTATTTTGCATATTGTTTTTTTGGGGTTACACAGTTGCTGATCATACAAGATCAAAATTTGGAAAGTTAGTAGCGATTGGAATAACCACAACTTTATTTTTGTATGTATTCATTAACATTGCTATGGTCATGGGACTTTTACCTGTTGTGGGCGTACCCTTACCGTTTATGTCATACGGAGGAACAGCCATGATAACCTTAATGCTCAGCATGGGATTATTATCTAGCATTTCAATTCCCAGAGTCAGGAAAGGCATAAGGTCATGAGCCTAGATATTATCGATCTAAAGGAATTTTATAGATCTCCCTTGTCAAAAATAGTAATTGATACTATCCAAAAAATGCTAAAAAGCTTGCGACAAACAGGCAATAGAACTTTGTTTGTAGGATTTGGCGCTCCTTTTGCTAACCAAACTCAAAATGAAATCCTACTGATGCAAGCGCATTTAGGTGTTTTGGCTTGGCCAGATAGCCAAAATAATCGGGCAGTATTGTGTTACGAAAATGACTGGGCATTCACGGATCATCTTTTCGATGAAATTATTCTTATTCACGGCCTAGAACACACTCAACATGCTGATAACCTTCTTCAAGAGTGCTATAGGTGTTTGCGCCCGGAAGGACGTCTTATAGTTATTGTGCCGAATAGACGCGGGATCTGGGTGCGTAGTGACAGAACACCATTTGGTTTTGGGCAACCATACACACTAACTCAGCTCTCAAATATTCTTAAAAAAAGTGAATTTATCCCCGTTGAAGTAGTGCGAGGGCTTTATAATTTCCCTTCTTCTACCCGGTTAGGAAATTTGGGATCGTGGCTATTTGAATGTATTGCGACAAGAACATTACAAAAATTTAGCGGTCTTGTTGGGGTATCCGCTATCAAACGTGTTTATGCTGGAGTTTCTATTAAAAAAAGTAAAAAAGAACAACGCATTGCTGTTCCCTGTTAGCTTTCTTGCCTACTCTGTAGAAAAGCAGATGATGCCATGACTGCTTCTGTAAAACCAAAAGTCCGCATGTGCTTTTCTTTTATCCGCAAAGGGAATAAGACGCCATCCAAATGATCAAGCTCGTGTTGCACAACTCGTGCATGAAAGCCTGACGCCTTACGTACACAAATATTTCCTTCAAGATCTGTGTACTGATACTCAACATCTGTATATCTAAGCACTTGTCCCAGCATTCCAGGAACTGATAGACACCCTTCCCATTCAAGGTTTTGCTCATCACTTAAGGGTTTATAACTTGGATTAATCAAGACTTGCATAGGAATAGTCACACCATCTGTTTTATAACGAGGATGCTTAGCTGGCACTTCAAACATTACAATACGCCTTAAAATACCAATTTGAGGAGCAGCAAGACCGACATTACCCATGCCTTGTGTTGCTTGCTTCATTAGCTGTAGTGTTTGGTGCGCCAAAGACATTTCTAAAGGCAACACAAATGGCTGTGAGACTTGATACAACCTTGGGTCACCCAAACGTAAAAATTGAAAAGATGGCTGCTTATTGTCAGATTTTTGCATTATCTCCCCCAACTTTGTCGATACTAATCTTTTGCTTGATCCAGGTAAATAGCGACGCAAACTTGCTACTTCAAGCAAGCTACTTACAGAGGCACACATATCAGTCGAGCACACAAAAAACATGCATACGTAAGCAAGAACTCTCGTTCCACCAGTCACGACCCTACCTCCGCTACGACCTTGTATCTGTGCCTACGAATAATCTCATATATAGAGGTTGTCAAGAATCAAGTTTATTAATCCACCTCAGGATCTGACTCAATGTTAATAAGAGCTGTAACGACATCATGCACTCCAGCATTTGAAACGCCAGATATAGTAATAAATTTTGACAACACTAGCTTGAGTGCAGCATCTATCAGATGTAACATGAGCTCATTCTAAAATGAGTAAAATAAATGCATATACATACTGAAATAACCATAAATTCCCCTGTGCCACAAATTTGGAATACTTTGACTAATTTTGCTGACTACCCAAAATGGAATCCAAACATAGAGGTAATTCATAGACATGATGATCAATACCTCATTGTCATTAAGAATCCTGGCGATAAAGCAATGAAATTTCCTGCAAAGCTTTATATGAAGCAGAACAAAGAACTTCGTTGGCGTGGAAGGATATTTGGATTGCCAGGAGTTTTCACAGGTATTCACTGTTTCAAGCTCACACAAATTAGTGTAAATGAGACAAAATTAGCTCATTATGAACATTTTTCTGGAATTTTCGCCTTATTAATATGGCCATTCATAAAAAATAAAACACTAAACAATTTCATTAAGATCAATGCTGCGCTTAAAAAATTTGTTGAAAAACAAGAAAAAATTAGCACTGATGATAGCAAATTACTTTGAAACTATATCTATAAGATCTCTTGGTTTGTCGATAATAGCTTTAGGATTAGAAGACTCCAATAATTTTTTTGAATGAAAACCCCATGTTACAGCAATTGATTGAACATTTGCTTCATTTGCTGCTTTAACATCACGAGCTTCATCGCCGACATAAAAAATCGTTTCGGCCCCAAGCTGGTCTTTTATAAGCTTAAGATTTTTTGCTTTCCCAAACATACCACTACCAGAAAAAATAAACTGAAAACCACCAAGGTCATTATTTTTTAGAAACACACTAACAATTTCTTGTGAATTTGACGTTAAAATTCCGACAGTAATGCCTTTGCTAATTAGCTCCTCAATAGTTTCTTTAATTCCTTTATATAGTTTCAGTGTAGGAATTAATTGTTTCATATTGCTTTTGAGGTGATATACAACAACAGGCATTTTCCAGAAATTTACGCCATGCTTTTTAAAGATATACTCTGTTTCATAATTGTGTATGTCTTCTAAATCTTCGTTGCCAACCTTAGTAAGGTTGTAATATGAAGCAATTCCATTAAAAGCTTGAATGAACTGATGAAATGAGTCGCAAATTACTCCATCAAAATCAAAAATAACAACAGTATTATTAGTTGGATTTATAGACCCACTTATTTCTCTTTTGGTTAATTCAGAACATCCAAACCAACCAATGCTCGCTATTAAAACTAATAACACAAAAATATTTTTGAAAAATTTACGATTTTTCATTTAAGCATTTTTCCTTAAAGACACTATCAATCTAGATCAGGGCCTGGCTTTACAATGTTCATAAGAGTTGTAACGACATCATGCACTCCAGCTTTTGAGATACCTGAAATAGCAAATACTTTTTTACCTGAAGCTTTTTCAAGCTCTTTTCTTTTTTCTTCTATTTCTTCTTCATCAAGTGCATCAATTTTATTTAATGCAAGCACCTCTGGTTTATCAACCAAACCTTCTAG
>CAYUNR010000042.1:0-13105 GCA_964446295.1 uncultured Candidatus Finniella sp.
TAGCGTCACCCAACACCATCATTGTGTTGTCACGATAAAACAGTTCGTTATCAACGCCTGCATAACCAGAAGCCAACGAACGCTTCACAAAGAAAACTGTTTGCGCCTTCTCAACATCCAAAATTGGCATACCGTAAATAGGAGAGGCTTTATCCGTTTTTGCAGCTGGGTTAGTAATGTCATTCGCACCAATCACAAATACTACGTCGGTTGAACCAAAATCACTGTTAATATCATCAAGCTCAAGCACTGAATCATAATTCACATTTGCTTCTGCCAACAACACGTTCATGTGTCCTGGCATACGCCCTGCAACTGGGTGAATTGCATAACGCACTTTCACACCTTTAGATGTTAAAATATCAGCCATTTCACGAAGGGCATGCTGTGCTTGCGCCACTGCCATACCATACCCTGGAACAATAATTACGTTACGTGCATTCTCCATCATGTATGCAGCATCTTCGGCACTGCTTAATTTTACTGGTTTATCAGATGCATCTGCCGCAACACTTGCCGTTGCAGGATCCGTTCCAAAGCCACCCAAAATAACATTAATAATGGAACGGTTCATACCTTTACACATAATGTAACTAAGGATAGCCCCCGATGCTCCAACCAACGCACCTGTAATAAGAAGTAAGTGGTTATTTAAGGTAAAACCAATACCTGCAGCTGCCCAACCTGAATAAGAATTCAACATGGAAATAACAACTGGCATATCTGCGCCACCAATTGGTAGAATCAGCAACACACCAAGTATCAACGAAAGTGCTGTCATAATCCAAAAAATACTGTGATGTTGATGCATAGCAAAAATCACAACTAAACCAATAACAACAACACCAAGAACTGCATTCACTAAGTGCTGTTTAGGGAATACTAATGGACGACCAGAAATAAGCCCTTGCAATTTTCCGAATGCAACAACTGATCCGCTGAATGTAATTGCACCAATAATAGTACCCAAACTCATTTCCACTAAGCTTGCTGTATAAATTGCATCGACCACCCCAATACCAAAAGCTGTTGGGTTATAAAGCGCTGCGCCTGCTACAAATACCGCAGCCAAACCTACTAAGCTATGAAACGCTGCTACCAACTGGGGTAGCGCTGTCATTTTGATTTTTCTGGCAATAAATGCACCGATTGCACCACCAATAGCAATACCAACCACAATGCCTGAATATTTAGCAATTGCTGGTGTTAAAAGCGTAGTCAAAATAGCAATAACCATACCGCAAATGCCATATAGATTTCCTGATCGTGATGTCGCAGCTGATGACAAACCACGCAGTGCCATAATGAAACATACGCCGGCGATTAGGTATAGAAATGTAGAAATTGTTGGGGTCATAATTTGCTCTTATTTCTTTTTTGAAAACATGGAAAGCATACGCTGCGTAACAATAAATCCACCAAAAATATTGACGGAAGCTAACACAACTGCAATGAAACCAAAGGTTGAAGAAATTCCCATAACCGCGGGCCCAGCCGCAACAAGTGCACCTACAATAATGACACTTGAAATTGCGTTGGTAACCGCCATAAGTGGAGAATGCAATGCTGGTGTTACTTTCCAAACAACGTAATAACCAACAAAACAAGCCAGCACAAACACCATTAACCCTAAAACAAAAGGATCAGCACTTCCGCGTCCTTCAGCTGCAATTGCATGACGAATTGAGCCCTCAATGTTATTAAGTTCTCCTGAAATTTCTTGGATCACGCTGTTTAAGCGTGCCGTTTGTTGAGCAATAGATTGAAGATCCATATTTTTTCCTTAGTTTTCAAACACACTGTGCAATAGCTTGCCATCATGGCATAAGCAAGTAGATTTAATGATTTCATCATTAAAATCAATTTTCAAGGCTTGTGATTTTGTATCAATCAACAAATTCAAGAAATTATACACATTTTTTGCGTAAAGTTGACTCGCGTTATAAGCAATGCGGCTTGGCATATTTGGGTGCGCTACAATTTTCACGCCATTTTTTGTAACTGATATTCCCGGCTTTGACAACGCACAGTTGCCACCCGATTCAATTGCCAAATCAACAATGATACCTCCAACCTTCATGTCAGCAACCATTTTTTCTGGAATCAAAACAGGAGCAGGTTTCCCTGGAATAAGTGCCGTCGTAATCACAATATCTTGCGATTTTAGCACTTCATGTAACTTTGCAGCCTGAGCTTTTTTATAACCTTCGCTCATTTCTTTTGCATAGCCACCAGAACCTTCACCTGATTCTTGGTAATCCACCTCAACGAATGATGCCCCTAAGCTTTCAACTTGTTCTTTTGCAGCTGCTCGAACATCGAACGCAGTGACAATAGCACCTAATCGACGCGCTGTAGCAATAGCCTGCAAACCAGCAACACCAGCTCCTATCACTAATACTCTGGCAGCCGTTACTGTGCCTGCCGCTGTCATCATTAATGGGAACGCCCGGTCAAATTCATACGCGCCTTCAATAACTGCCCTGTACCCAGCTAAGTTACTTTGAGAAGACAATACATCCATTGATTGCGCACGTGTAATGCGCGGAACAAATTCTAGAGAAAATGCACTAACATTTTGCTTTGCAATTTTTGTAAAAAGTTTTTTGCTATCGTGCGGTTTATGCATAGCGATAACTACTGTATTTGCATTTAACGCAGGAAGCTGCTTTTCATCTAATGCACCAACTTTTAAAACAACCTCAGCACCTTTTACTGTATCAGCAAAAGCTTTACCAATTTTTGCACCAGCTGATTTATAAACATCGTCTAAAAAGCCAGCAGCTTCTCCTGCAGATTTTTCCAACGTAACTTCATGGCCAGCGTCGCACAGGCGTTTCACTAGGTCAGGCGTTAAGGCTACTCTTTTTTCAAATTCAGCGGTTTCTTTTACAACCGAAATGCGCATCGTATAATTTTTTGTTTAAGTTTTGATCATTATATTGGGTTTTGCACAAATAAGAAAGGCTCCCGAAATGTAGGAGCCTTTTGTAGCAATCTGATACTATTCTTATTTGCTAATTTATAGCTTAGTTTTGTACTGATCTACTCTTTGCTTAATCCCTGTCAAACGTTCCGCAATACACCCATCGTTCGTTCTCAAAACTGTAATTAAAGTAGGGGTTATACCAGCAAGACCAACATCATAAGGAAGATCAACAACGTATGTATCCATAAGACCCGATATGTTAACATCTGTGCCTTGTGGCAATTGCGAAATAATAAATGAAGGATAACCTTCCTCTGTAATGTTTGAGTCTCTTGAAACCTTAAAGGCAGGCATTATAAGCTGTAAAGCAACTGCATTTTGCACAACAACTGAATCAACAGGAATTGGACCTGAAAACATTATAGTGGCAGCATGAAGACCATTATCAACCAGCGTGACAGGCATTGCAGGATTGCTTTCACGCACAACACCCACTAATTTTGATGGCATGGCAAGCGAACTTCCTAGACTAATATACAAATCCTTAATGATGTCTAGCCGTTCCTTAGTCAAATCATCAATTTCAAGTGGTCCTCTTAGAGCATTATGTTCTTCTGATGAATCAGTTTCGCTATCACAAAAATATGGTTGCATTCCTAAAGGCATACGGCCAGTACGATAAGAACAAACCAGTTCATCACCTCTATAAACTAAAAGTCTTCGCATTGTATTAGCATTAATCTGAGCTTGCATTGTTGTAACAGCGCCCGCCCATTTTTCAGCAGTAGTCGCCCCAACAAACACTTTCATTTGTTCATGAATAGGCGATGAATCAGAAAGATCTGTAGCATTAATAAAACGAACCTTTAATGGTTTAGGCGCATCTATTGCTAAATTTGAAAATCCGCTCTCCAAAGCAGAGACATCACTCGATGCAAACAATTGCCCAACAAGCACTGCTGCCATCATTAAATATTTTTTCATAAAATCCTCTAAAAATTGATATTGACTAGTATGTACTCCTTTATTTTTGACCGCACAACTCCAATAAAAAACCCGCCACAATGGGCGGGTTTTTCTTGATAAAAAGTAACTGCTTAGAAACTTAGTTTTGTTCCTACAATTACTGCAGCACCTGAGTTTTTCACTGTTGGAACTGTTGCATTCTTATTATATTTAGCTGTATTACCTACAAATTTTGCATAGTTACTATTCGTACGCATTTTGAATACATCAACCTCTCCGAAGAATTTCAAACCTTGCAAAGCGTTAAAATCAACAGTTGCAGCAACTATGTCACTTGTTGCGCGTCCATGCACTGCACCATAGCTCTGTGAACCTGCTATTCCTGTTCCTGCTGATAATTTCGGCAATGTACGTGACGTGTTAAAGTAACCCAACCCAAACTGGTACGCGCCAACAGTATATTGACCACCTAGATTCCAAGCTCTACCAGCATCACCCACTTTATAGTCAGTTTTTGGCAATCGGCTTTTTCCGTTATGAATATAACCCGTTGCGAATCTCCATTGCCCAAATCCTACAGCAGCAGTAAATTGGCTTGACCTTGCACGGTGAACTTTTACATATTTGAAAAAATCAAGAGTTCTGTCATTAGCACCATTTGAACCAGCAGCTGAAAATGTTGGTGATCCACGTCTTGAATTTTCTTGAATATGAACGACAGCCAAAGCCATGTTCCATGTTTGGAAATCAACCTTATAGTTCGCACCTACAGCAATGTTATTCAAACCATATGCTGCAACGCTTTTATCAGGATAAATTCCACTTTCATTACCATAAGTATTATCTTGATTAGCGCCAGAGTTGTCTTTTCCGCTAGTACCAAAGCGAGTCGTATTAGGCGTAAATGAGACACCCAATGTAAACCCACCAAATGTTGGTGTGTAATATGCAGCTTTCATCGCTTTGCTAGTTTGTGCAGCTTGATTAACGCCACCAATATTACCCTCAGCTGAATTAATAACGTTACCAAATGTACCATCAATTGTATTAGCACCACCCAGCAAGTTAAATCCACTTTCTGTCATGGTATCTTCTGGTCCAGTTAAGTTACCAAACTGAAAAATACCCCAACTATCTTGTGAAAACTCAATGTAATTTTGCGTGAAATAAATTGGATTACCAGATGTACTTTTTCCACCAGGATATGATTCTAAAGCTGCGCGATACTTATACCGAAAGCCATCAGCTGTATTTCCCTTTGCAGTAAAATAAATATTTGATGAACCAATCGCGAAATGAACAGGACCACCTTTACCATTTGTATTATCTTTTTGCTTAGCACCCGCAGCAATCATGGATGTAAATCCATTGATCTGTAACGTAGGTGCCTGTGCAACTTCAGCAGCCAAAAATGAACTGGTGAAAAGTATTGCTAAAAAAGCTAATTTTTTTGTCATTGAAAACTCTCAAAATTAAATTGCTGTTTGACATTAAAAAACCCAGGAAAATCTATCAATATCTTCCTAGGGTTTTAAAGAAATTTATTTAAACTTGTAGCTTTATAAACACATACAAAAAGGATCTTAAACTAAATTCTTTTCTACAAAATTCCAGTCAACTAAATGATCCAAAAATGTTTGCACAAAGTCAGCCCTACGATTTTGATAATCTAAATAGTAAGCATGTTCCCAAACATCGCAAGTCAACAAAGCTTTCTGCCCATGCACCATTGGTAAATCTGCATTAGCGGTTTTTGTAATTTTAAGCGTATCACCTTCTTGAACCAACCAAGCCCAACCACTACCAAACTGTGTAAGCGCTGCCTGCTTAAAGTCAGCGGCAAATTTTTCATAACCTCCGAAGCTTGCATTAATTTTTTCCAATATTATGCCAACTGGTTGCCCCCCACCATTTGGTTTCATGCAATTCCAAAAAAATGTGTGATTCCAAACTTGCGCTGCATTATTAAAAACACCAGCCATGTCTGCTTTTGCAGCTGACACTTTTATAAGCTCTTCCAGACTTTTTGATTCATTTTCAGAACCTTGCACCAAATTATTTAAATTGGTTACATAGGTTTGATGGTGCTTACCATAGTGAAATTCGAGAGTTTGCTCGCTAATATGCGGAACAAGCGCATTTTTTGCATAAGGTAATGGGGGAAGTGTAAAAGCCATAAATCACCAGATTGATATTTTGAGAGTGTGCCAAGATTGGCGCGCCCGAGAAGAGTCGAACTCCTAACCTTCAGATCCGTAGTCTGACGCTCTATCCAATTGAGCTACGGGCGCTAGTCATTAGTTTATAAGCAAAAAACGTCACGATAGCAAGTAAAATTTAGCCGTATTAAATTGCTTTCGCCTTCAAAAATTAAATTTATCTGCGTTTTTGGCAAAATTTTGGTCATCTCTTGTAGTCACAAGTCCAATTGGACAGTCCTCGTAGAGCTCTTTAAAAGCATCAAAAGCCTGACTCTGCGAAAGAGAAAGTGACTGAGTCATCAACCAACATTGGTCCTGCCTTGTTCGCACAACAAAATTTTCTCCCTGTGGTGGTTGAAGTGAAAAATATGTATTACCCATCGTCTTTTTTTCACTTGGAAAAAGTTTTTTCACCTCTGGGATATTTAACTTACGATAAGCTGGCAAAGATTGCTCTTTAAAATATTCTACCATTGTTTCTACAATTGGCTGAAGTTCGTCAGCACTTATATCTTCACTCACACCTCTTTCATACAACGAATAAAGCTCATTCCCATTTCGCAACAAAAAATCTATAGATCTGCCTGCAATAGAAAAAACCCGATCAGCTTGAGTCAATTCCTCAACATATGGATTGGGGGAAATTTTAAAAAGATGCACGCCTTTTTTATCTGTTAAACGAGTAATAGTTACAAGATCATTTATCCCGTCATCATCATTAATTGTAAGCTTATAAAGAATTAGGGGAACATAACCTGCCGCTCTGTCAGAATTAGTATCTAGATTTCCAAAATCTGAATATAAAATTTTAACTTCAATAGTACTTGGAGGACAATCTGTTAAATGATGTAAACAAATCACCTCTTCAGGAGAACTCTCTGGTTGTGAAACATCTAATTGTACTAAGCTTTGTTGAGCTTGTGAAAGCGTGTTTTTAGTAGATGGTTTCTTTTTACCTTTTTTTCCTTTACCTTTGCCCTTTTTCTTTTTTTTCATATCCTTAGGATTTTTTACGAAACTCTCGTCTTCTTCATCACCAGAGTCATCTTTTTCTACGCTGTCCAAGATAGCTGCAACATTTTCGTGCAGTGAAGTCACACTCGCAGAATCGCCACTGTCTGAAAACTCTTCTGCCACCTCTTCAACCAAAATATTTGATACGATCACGACAGGCAACAATTGCTTTATCTCGTCTACTACTTGGATTGGCCGCTCAAGAATTGGTATAATTGCTTGTTGTGCATTAATACGATTAACAAATCTTCTTGCTGAATCTTTGTTCCAAGTTTTTCTTTTGCTATTTAAATTCGATGTTACAGCAGATCCTTTAGCTTGCTCAGCCCCATTTCCCTTAGGTGACATGGGAAACTTTGTTATAGATGCTGGGGAACCATGAATTTTAACAGTTAAATTTCTTTCAGGAGTCACTGGAGCATCACTTAGAATTGCAGAGCACTCTTTTTTAGGCCATGACACATTACTACCTACAGCCCGCCATGGTTCATAATCTGCTCTCAAATAATCCACTCTCATATAATACTCAAAAGGTGAAGAAGCACTTATTTGAAAAATTCCAAATACAAAAATAATTGCGATGTAATGTAATATTTTTAGGGGGTTGTTTATCATATGATTGCTTAATTTTCTGCTAATTAAATCTTATAATAACCATATTGAAAAGAATAGATTTTGACTGCAATTTAATCAAGAAACCTCGATAAATCTTTTAAAAGCTCTAATCGCCCTATTTGCAAACTAGATTCAAGACCTTTTTTATGAGCACACAAGGCTTTCATAAACCCTAATTTTTCAGCTTCTTTCAAACGCGCATCTGTTTGATGAACTGGTCGTACTTCACCACCCAAACCAACTTCACCAAAAAACACATAAGAAGGGTTAATTGGTTTATTGATAATTGCTGAAATCAATGCTGCTGCTACAGCCAAGTCAGCAGCGGGTTCGTTTACTTTCAATCCACCCACTACATTCAAATACACATCCATGCTACCAAACGTAAAACCTGCTCTGCTTTCTAACACAGCCAATATCATAGAAAGCCTGGCGGAATCCCACCCAACAGTTGTGCGACGTGGCATGCTCAAATAGCTTTTGGAAACTAACGCTTGAATTTCGCACAAAACAGGGCGCGTCCCTTCAATACCAGCAAATACCGCTGTACCACTTATTCCTTGCGCTCGATCAGATAAAAAAAGCGCTGATGGGTTTGTTACTTCAGCCAAGCCATGCTGTTCCATAGCAAATAAGCCAATTTCATTGGTTGCTCCAAAACGGTTTTTAACAGCTCTTAATATACGAAAATCGTAATGACGCTCACCTTCAAAGTACAATACCGTATCGACCATGTGCTCAAGCACACGAGGCCCAGCAATTGTACCTTCTTTGGTGACATGCCCCACCAGAATGACTGATATACCTTGTTTTTTTGCCATGTGAATTAAGCTTTGCGAACAAGCACGAACTTGACTTACTGAACCTGCCGCAGCCTCTAGCGAGTCTGAGCTTATAGTCTGGATAGAATCAACCACCAAAAGCTTTGTATTTTTATGCTTACTTACCAGATTTTGTATTTCTTCAAGGCTTGTGCAGCTACCAATTTGTAAATGTTCAGCTTTTACACCTACACGCTTAGCACGCATTTGTAATTGCTGTACTGATTCTTCCCCTGATAAATACAAACACGGCGTATGACCAGACACATCACAAGCAATTTGCAGCATTAAGGTTGATTTACCAATGCCAGGGTCGCCACCTACCAAAATTACGGATCCTGGAACGATACCTCCTCCGCACACTCGGTTGAATTCCCCGAAAGATGTTGTGTATCGGATTTTAGTTAAATCAACTAAAGAAGCATCATCAATTGTATATAAGCTGGGTAATGGTGCATTAGCAGATGCAACTAAAGCTCTACTTCTTTCCACCACTTCTTCGATCAAGGTGTTCCACTCACCACAACCTTCGCACTTACCATTCCATCGATTATGCGATGTGCCACATGCTTGGCAAATAAAGCGAACAGCTACTTTAGCCATCGGTAAATGGTCCATGAGGCAAACCGTTAATGAACTGCTTCACATATGCATTTTTAGTTTTATCCATTTCTGGAATAGTTCCTGTCCAAATTAAATTGCCTTGAAACAACAACCCCACTCGATCAGCAATAATGCGAAGTGAATGCATATCGTGGGTAATACTTATAGCACTTGCACCAATATCTTTAACACACCGGCGAATCAAATCATTAATAGTGCCACTAATAATTGGGTCCAAACCTGTTGTTGGCTCATCAAAGAAAATAACCTTTGGACTAGTAGCAATCGCACGCGCTAACGCCACGCGCTTTTGCATGCCGCCTGATAATTCTGCTGGAAAAATATCCGCAACCTTAGGGTCAAGATCAACAGCTTCTAACTTTTCCATAGCAATTTTGCGGGCCTTAACTTTATCCATTCGTTGCCCATGAATAAGACCAAAAGCAATATTGTGCCAAACTGGCAGGCTGTCAAACAAAGCACCACCTTGAAATAACATACCGAATGATTGAATAAGTTGTTGGCGTTTAGCACTGCGAGCCCCCACCATATTTTCTCCATTGATAAGAATTTCACCGGAATCAGGCTCAATTAATCCTAAAATGCACTTAATTAAAATTGACTTTCCTGTGCCGGACCCACCGATAATACCTAAAGATTCTTGTTCACCTAATTCGAGGTTAATACCACGTAATACATGATTATCACCAAAGGACTTGTGAAGATTTTTTACAGAAATAATTAACTGAGACATGATGTTTACCGTTGGAATAAAATGCTTGTGAGAACGTAGTTCATAAATAATATAAAAATTGAAGCAGAAACTACCGCATTAGTTGTAGCTCTCCCTACCCCTTCAGCACCACGACCAGAATTAAACCCATGGTAGCACCCCATCAATGTAATCAGCACTCCAAAAGCAGTAGCTTTTATAAGACCAGAATGCACATCGGATGATTCTAAATAACGAAGCGTTTGCTGCATATAATTGCCTCCATTAAAATCTAATTCATGTACGCAAATAAGGTAACCACCCATTACACCAATTAAGTCAGCAACTAGCACTAATATAGGAAGCACAACAGCGCCAGCTAAAATGCGTGGAAATATTAAGTACTTAAAAGGATTAGCTGAAAGCGTAACTAAAGCATCAATCTGTTCAGTAACACGCATAGTGCCAATTTCGGCTGCCATAGATGCGCCAATACGACCTGCTACCATTAAACCTGCTAGCACCGGCCCCAACTCACGAGTAATTGATAGCACTACCACTGTGGCTACAGCACCTTCTGCTGAAAATCGTGAAAAACCTGTGTAGCTTTGCAAAGCCAACACCATACCTGTAAAAATCGCCGTTAATCCAACAACGGGCAATGAATAATATCCTATTTGAATAAACTGATTCAAAATCAAAGTCCAATAATAGGGAGGCTGAAAACCATGACGCATTGCATTATAGAAAAACAGGCTGATTTTTCCTGTCAGACCAACGAAATTTAAAAACAGTCTTCCAACCACTGCCAAAGGATTCATAACAATCTCGCATATAATTTACAAAAGTATAACCGAAGAGGGTACCAAAACCCAAGCGTCTTCGCTATGGTATGAAAAAACTAATGTAATCTGTGATATATGAAAAAAATTCTTGTTCAATCTATAGAAATTTCTAATACGAATCCTTTTGTGCTTATAGCAGGACCTTGTGTTTTAGAAAGTCGCGACCATGCCATGATGATGGCAGAGAACCTAACAACTTTATGTAATGCATTAGGCATTCCTCTAATTTACAAAACATCTTTTGATAAGGCCAACCGCACAAGCATTGCGGGCGCTAGAGGGCTTGGTCTTGAAGCATCTTTAAAGATTTTTGAAGAACTTAGAAACACATTTAATGTACCAATTACAACGGATGTGCATTCTCCAGAGCAATGCGCAGCCGTAGCAAATTTTGTTGATGTGTTACAAATTCCTGCATTTTTGTGCCGTCAAACTGACTTGTTGGAAGCAGCAGCAAAAACAGGAAAGGTCATCAATATTAAAAAAGGGCAATTCTTAGCTCCATGGGACATGCAAAACGTTGTAAAGAAAATGGAATCATTTGGTAATTCCAATGTAATGCTTTGTGAGCGTGGTGCTAGCTTTGGTTACAACACTTTAGTTAGCGATATGCGAAGCCTAAGTATTATGGCTCAAACAGGGTATCCTGTTATTTTTGATGCAACCCATTCGGTACAACAACCAGGTGGACAAGGCGCATCAACCGGTGGAAAACGTGAATTCGCCCCTATATTAGCACGCGCCGCAGTTGCTGTTGGGGTTGCAGGTGTATTTTTAGAAACGCACCAAGACCCAGACAACGCCCCAAGCGATGGCCCAAACATGATTCGCCTTTCTGACATGAAAAAAGTTTTATCCGAACTGAAAGCTTTTGATTCAATTGCAAAAGAAAATCCACGACTTTTGGAATAAAATTTAACTTGCAAGAGAGCATAGTCTTACTTGCTCTCTTAACTCGCTTGTGCATGGTGCGGCAAGTCAACAACATCAGTCCAGTATGCCATTGCCTTGTGTAGCTGACTCTTGAATTCTTGATAGGTGAATGATTTTCTTATAAACCCGCTTGCCTGCAAGCTATAAGCTGCCGCACGGTCATCAGCATTTAAGCTACTACTTAGCACAATCACAGGTATTTCGTTTAAGTGCACCCGGCGCTTAATATCTTTTAAAATATCTAACCCACGGACAGATGGAAGATGCAGATCCAGAAAAATAAGATCCGGCTTTGGCAAAGATTGCGCAGAATCATGGGCAATATCACTTAGAAAATTCAAAGCTGCCTGACCATCATTTATAGTATAAATATGTAGTTTTTTTGGAAAGTCTGCTAACGCTTTACGCAGTAAGAATTCATCACTTGAGTTATCTTCCACAAGCAATACATTGTATACATCTTCCTCTTGCTCAGTATGAACCTCAAAATCTTCAAAAAAGCATGACAACTCAACTTTAAAAATTTTTGATAGCTGATAAAGCATAGCAGCAGAAATTTTATTAACACCTTTTTCATATCGTTGAAGCTGTTGAATTGAAACACTTAAACCTGCCGCCAGGGTTTTTAAGGGCCAATTCATTTTACGCCGAAAAAAAGTAACTTTTTTACCAAGTAGTTCGTCTTTTAGATCAACTGTCATGACAACTTCCTTTCGTTTTGTAATAGCACATTGCGAGTGTACCTTGGCTCTTGAATAGTTAGTTCCGTTAATTTTTCTAATTTTTTCTCACAAAAAGGTAAAGTAAACGACACAACTGTCCCCTTACGCTTGCCAGATCGAAGCGTAATTTTTCCCTTATAAGCAGAAATGATTTTTTTACAAATCATTAAACCAAGACCTGCTCCGTCAGAAGCTGATGATTGAAAAGGTAAAAAGACATTTCTTTTTCGAATATACCCAGGACAATACCCATGATTATGCAAATGAAACCTATAAAAATTTTCGTCTTCTCTTGCGCCTGATAACGTAATTATACAATTTTCGCAGGAACTGTGCTTAATTGCATTTGCAAATAAATTTTGAAATAATTGCAGCATGCAAGTACGGTTCGCATGCAAATATACGTCTTCAGAAAATTGAAAATTAAATTGGCATTTTTCTGATTTCAAAATACTTTCATAAATTTCTTCAATCAGGCATTTTAAGGAAATTTGCTCTGATTCAACGGTTAAGTCTCCCTTTTGCAATATAGCACAATGCCTTCACTTAAATTTCGAATATGGTCGAAGCTCTTTTGGAAAGCAGTAAACACTTGATTCATAGGCGCTTGAGCTGAATCAATACCTTCGTAATGCTCTTGAATAATATCTAAAAAATTAGAAATTTGCCGCAAAGGCTGAATAAGATCATGAGAAAAGATAAGATTAAAGCTTTCCAAAAGCTCATTACTTTGTTGAAGTTTTT
>CAYUNR010000043.1:0-12807 GCA_964446295.1 uncultured Candidatus Finniella sp.
CAGCGCGTTGACAAAGATTCAAAAATTAACGTGTCCGTTCCTGTAGAGTATATTAACGAAGATAAAGCTCCTGGCTTAAAAGTTGGCGGTATGCTGAACGTTATTATTCACAATCTAGAAATCACTTGCCCAGCTGATTCAATTCCAGAAAAAATTTCAATAGACTTAGCTGGAATGAACATTAACCAAAGCTTACATCTTGATACTGTTGCATTGCCAAAAGGCGCTAAAGCAGCACATCCTACTCGTGACTATACTTTGGTGACAATTGTTCCTCCTGCTGGAGAAGAAAAAGAAAAAACTGAAGAAACTCCCGCTGCTTAAAGGGGTTTTATAATGTTGTTATGTGTTGGCCTGGGCAATCCGGGCCAACAGTATTTAATGACAAGGCACAATATTGGTTTTATGGCTATCGATGCCATAGGCTGCTCACACGACTTTCCTTCTTTCAAAAAAAAATTTCAAGGCGAGTACAGCGAACACAAAATTAATGACACAGCTGTAGGCCTGCTAAAACCTCAAACTTTTATGAATTTATCTGGAGCGTCAGTGCAATCTGCTATGGCTTTTTATAAATTAAAATCGGATCAAGTGATTGTCATTCATGACGACCTTGATTTAGTTCCGGGGCAAATTAAAGTAAAACTTGGCGGAGGAGCCGGTGGGCACAATGGCCTTAAAAGCATTGACCAATCAATTGGCAATAATTACTGGCGATTACGACTTGGCATAGGTCACCCCGGCGATAGGCACTTGGTAACCCCTCATGTGCTTTCAGCATTTCCATCAACTGACCACGAATGGTTAACCACGCTTCTGCAATCACTATCCGAACAATTTACACATTTAGTTTCTGAAAAACCCGATGATTGGGTAAAGCGACTTGCTCTATGAAATCAATTGAATTTATCATTGGCAGTTTAGAAGTAGGCGGAGCTGAGCGTCATTTAAGCCAAGTTTTGCCTGCGCTTAAAAAGATGGGGTTTTTAATAAAAGTCCATGTATTATCAGACAAAGCACCATTAAAGCCCATATTTGATAATGCTGGCATTGAAGTATATTTAGGGCAAAACCTTGATTGGCTTCCCGGCACCTTACGCAAACCAATTCGCCTTATTATTTCATTGACTAAATTGACAGTAAATTTTTTAAAAAATCGCAAGGCAATCAGACATGTTTTTCTACCTGAAGCCTATTTATTAACAGCGGTTGCTGCACGTCTCACATTTTTTTCAGGTCCTCTGATCATGAGTCGCCGCAGCTTAAATGATTATCAGCAACGACGCCCAATTTTAGGCACGCTTGAACGCTTAATGCATCGATTCACGACTGCTGCTTTGGGAAACAGTAAAGCCGTCGTGCAACAGCTTTATGAAGAAGGTTTCACCTCCAACAACACTAGCCTTGTTTATAATGGCATTGATCTTTGGCCATTTCAAAATTTACTCACAAAACAAGAACTGCGTGACAACCTGAGCATAAATCAAGATGCTCTGGTCTTCATCGTTGTTGCCAATCTTATTCCTTATAAGGGGCATATTGATTTACTAAATGCTTTGGGAAAAATTCATTCGCAACTACCAAAATCATGGAAACTACTTTGTGTTGGAAATGACAATGGAATTTTAAGTCAATTAAAAGAACACTCTCAAATGTTAGGCATTCACAATCACGTGGAGTTTCTAGGCAAAAGATCAGACACTCCACAATTACTAGCAGCCGCTGACATAGGCATTTTGTGTTCTCATGAAGAAGGGTTTTCAAATGCCATTTTAGAAGGAATGGCAGCAGGCCTACCTATGGTTGTAACAGATGTTGGTGGCAACGCAGAAGCCATTGAAGACGGGCAAACAGGAATTGTTGTAAAAGCAAAGAATCCTGAATCTCTGAGCAACGCATTATTATCAATAGCTTTAGCCCCTGAACTACGCACTCGTTTTGGTCAAGCAGGCAAAGAACGAATAACACAGCACTTTACCTTGCAGCAATGCGCTCAAAACTACGCTGATTTTTACATTTCACTAACGGAACCAAAGTCTTAAAAATCGTCTTAAGATTTCAAGTAAGAGGTAGAAGCTACGTAAAAATTTCTTTTTCTTTATCTCATTCATTTGAGTTTAAATCTTCTATCTTTGACAAAATTATTGGGAGTAAACCGAGTGAAAGAGCAAACCACTTGTATAGTAATTGCAGATGGCGCACGCGCCAAGTTTCTAACGAAAAGTAACCGAAATTTAACACCAATATTAGCTACTCGTCACTCAATCGATGATATTACTATCCATCAAGATAAAGGTGCATCCACACCGGGCAGAGTAAGCAAAGGCATTGCAACAAAAGGAACGCATAGTTACCCTACTCATTCTGATTGGTATCACTTTAAAAAAGAAGCATTTGCTGTCGAAATAGCAACCATTCTTGATAACACGGTCAAAAATTACGACAAATTAATTTTAATTGCTGCACCGGCGGTGTTGGGGTGTCTGCGACAACATTTATCTCCCAATGTTTTTTCTAAAGTAGTGAAGGAAATAGATAAAGATCTTACGAAAATTCCACTGAAAAAAGTGATTAATTATGTTTAATTTCCTTTTCATTAATAAAAAAAGGCCACTAACTCAAAAAATATAGGATGTTTAAATGTCGATTTATTCAAGGAATAACTGCCTTTATACAAAAAAATTCTTTTTCTTAAAAAAAGTCACGCTTTTTTTTAGAAATTGATTTATAGTGAAAAGTAGTTAAAACTTTTATTTTAAAATTTGAGGATATCATGCAAAAAAGTTTATTTCTTTTAACTCTAGCTGCTATAAGCGTTGCGTTTGTTGCTTGCGAAAAGAAAGATGACCATAAAGCTCCAGTAGAAGCCACTAAAGAAGCGGCTCCTGCGGGTCATACTGATGCACACGCAGCTCCTGCTGCTGCAGCTCATGACCATGCGACTCCTGCTGCTGATGCACACGCAGCAGCTCCAGCGGCTGATGCACACGCGACGGCTCCTGCAGCTGACGCAACTGCTCCAGCAGCAGCTGATGCACACGCGGCAGCTCCTGCAAAATAAGACTCAAACGCCTTCTTTGATTTTCTGCATTTTGAACATTAACGAAGGCGTTTCTTTACATTCAAGCCTAGCTATTCCTTTTAAACATTCCTACCTTCTGAATTAATAGAGAATCTATTTTTGAATTATTAACCATTTATTAACTAGTTTTTTGTTATTTTATTAGTAAGCCATTCAAATATGAGAATTTTTCATGCGCGGCTTAGTAATACTATTAATAACATTTGCGTTGATCAAAAATCTTATCGCGAAAGATCTCTCTGAAGGAATTTCAGGATCTGACATTCCTCAAATGCGCACAGGATTTTCCTTACAGCCAAGTAGTACAGAGAATTTCAATGCGGCATGCAGACGCTTAGTTATAGCTAGATTTTCAGAAAATATTCGTAATACTAATCCAGATGATGCTGAAAAAATTCTCAACACTATTCAAACTATAATTCCTGCTTCTGATTTTGCTGCAGTTAGCGGAGAAAGCACAGGCAGCCTTCTAACTCAGATGCAACATGCTGCCATTCAAGAAATCAAACCTAAACTCTCTGCTTCTCTACGTCATGAGATTCCTGAAGAATTAATTTTGTCATCAGGGTTCGTTGCTCATGAACAAAGCCCTCTAGATATGGCAGGATGCTATATTAGACTAGGAATGAACTTACGCGATTTTGGTTTAAGTAACTTGGCCGCCACTTCCTTTCTGAAAAGTGGTACCTTATTTGCTAATGTCGCTCTGCATAGTCCATTAGAAGTGCGTGTTGATTTTTTACTCTCTACTGCACAATGCTATTATTGGAGCTATTGCAATCAAAGTCATTCGACACAAAAAGAGACGCTTAAAAATTTAGCAACACTATATATTGAAAAAGCTAATACTACTGCGCTTTCATTAAGCGAATCACAAAAAAATTTCTGGATTCCCAAAATAGAAGAAGCAAACGCTAAACTACTTACCAAAATAAGTTAGCTCTTCATATTTTGCAAAAACTGAATTAACTATGAAATCAAAGATTTAAAATCAACAATATTGTTTCTTGTTTGATCAAACGATACTTCGTATGAATATACTTTCGGATATATTTTTCCTTGTAATTTTCCTTAAAAATCTTTATATGTATACCTTAAGAATAGGGAGAATAATTTAATGTCATCTTTTCGTATTGTTCTTACCGCTGGGTTTGCCATGTTCTCTATGTTCTTTGGTTCCGGAAATTTGGTGTTTCCACTTGCGGCAGGATTCAAGACTCAGGGCATGTTTTCATACACATTAGCAGGATGGATTATTACCGCTGTGATAGTCCCATTTATTGGTGTCATGGGATTCATTCGCAGTGAAGGAAAGCGTGACGTATATTATTCAAACCTTGGAAAATCAGGTGCTTTCGCAATTAATTTTTTAATATTTATGTTGGTTGGACCATTTGGCGTTGTGCCCAGATGCATATTGGTTTCTTTTGGTGGATTCAACTTAATGTATCCTTCTTTGCCTGTTTGGATTTTTTCAGGCCTTTTTAGCCTTGGGTTGCTTGGTCTTTGCTGGCAGCGTAATCGTTTAGTAGAAATTATTGGAGTATTCTTAACACCGTTTAAACTGGGTGGCATTGCCTTTCTTATTTGCATGGGACTTTGGGTTGCCCCACCTATGCAGCAAGTTTCAATGGCCGTAAAAGAATGTTTTGGATACGGCTTAGAAATTGGCTACCAAACTATGGACTTAATGGGTGCCCCACTTATTGCAATTAGCGTTTATGAATTTTTAAAGAAAAAATCTAAAGCAGGATTAAGTAAAAAAGAATTATTCAAAATGGGCGCACTTTCCAGTATTTTGGGTGGCGGAATATTATGCGCGGTGTACTATGGCTTCATGGCCCTAGGAGCACATTACGCTGCTGATCTTGTTGGATTGGGACAAGAACAATATTTGGCAGCAATTGCACAAAAAGCGTTAGGGTCTTATGCACTGCCAATTGTTAGCATCACGTTAGCCGTTTCATGCATGGCAACAGCCACATTGCTTACAACTATGTGGACAGAATTTTTATACAAAGATATTTTAAAAAAACAAATAAATCGCCATATTTGTTTAACTGCAAGTGTATGCATGGGCTTTGCTATGTCTATGCTTGGATTCGGAAAAATTATGAATTTCTTAGGCAGTATTTTAGAGTGGCTTTACCCGTTGATGATTATTTATGCCGTATACAAACTTGTCGATAAAAACCCCACAAAAACACTTCACGCTTGAGGGCGTAAGTCCAGGGGAGCGTATCGCTGTAGCAATGTCTGGCGGCGTTGACTCATCAGTTGCTGCTGCCTTAATGGTTGAAGCAGGATACGATGTCGTGGGCATTACCTTGCAGCTGTATGACCACGGCGCCATGATTAATAAAAAGGGCGCCTGCTGCGCTGGGCAGGACATTTACGACGCCAGAACTGTTGCAGATAAAATGGGGTTTCCTCATTATGTATTAGACTATGAAAGTGTTTTTCGCGAGAAAGTCATTGATGATTTTGTTGACTCTTATCTTCAAGGAGAAACACCAATTCCTTGTGTACGCTGCAACCAACAAGTAAAATTCAAAGACTTGCTGCAAACAGCCCACGATCTTGATGCCAAAGCGCTAGTGACTGGACATTATGTTCAACGATTTAAAAAAGAACGCGCCGAACTGCACAGAGCATTAGACCATAGCCGTGATCAAAGCTATTTTTTATTTACCACAACTCAAACGCAACTTGATTATTTGAGATTCCCCTTAGGTGGGCTTCCAAAGCATGAAACAAGAGAGCATGCGGCTAGGTTTGGTTTAACCGTAGCTGAAAAACCAGATAGCCAAGACATTTGTTTTGTGCCAAATGGTTCTTACGCAAACCTTGTTAGCAAACTAAGACCAGGCGCGCTAGATGCTGGCGACATTATTCATATTAATGGCACTGTGCTAGGTCGTCATGAAGGAATTATTAATTACACCATTGGTCAACGCAAGGGCCTTGGAGTTTCTGCCCCTGAGCCACTTTATGTAATTAGGTTAAACCCTATAAAACATCAAGTATGGGTAGGCCCTAAAGAAGCATTGGCAGTTAACACTATTCATTTAAAAGAAATGAATTGGCTAAGAGGTCTTGAGTATTTTCGCGATGGATTAAGATGCATGGTAAAAGTACGATCAACTCATTCTCCAGTGCATGCAACAGTTACTGTGACTGGCCCAACTTGTGCCAAAGTTACATTTGAAAATGCAGAATACGGCGTTGCTTCTGGGCAAGCTTGTGTATTTTATGAAAACGATCAAGTATTAGGTGGAGGATGGATAACATCCGAGCACCTGCAGCAACCGGAGGAGCAATCATGAAGTTATTTGGAACAGATGGTATTCGTGGAGCCGTTAATGAGCCACCAATGACTGCTGATGTAATTTTAAAAGTTGCCATGGCTGCTGCGCAATACTTACAAGAAAACACGCAACTTGCGTCGTCATCACAACATAGACACACAGTTGTCATTGGCAAAGACACACGGCTTTCTGGATATATGCTGGAATCAGCTTTAACATCTGGCTTTGTGAGCATGGGTGTTGACGTAATGCTATTAGGACCTCTGCCCACTCCTGCTGTGGCGATGCTAACACGCACACTGCGTGCTCACTTAGGTGTCATGATTTCTGCAAGTCACAATCCTTTCGAAGATAATGGTATTAAATTTTTTGATGCCCAAGGCTTTAAACTTAATGGCCAAAGTGAAAAATATATTGAAGAACTAACTTATAAAAATAATTTTTCTTTAGCAAAAGCCAAAGATTTTGGAAAAGCACGACGCGTTGATGACGCATTAGGGCGCTACAATGAATTTGTAAAATCAAGTTTTCCAAAAGGAATGCGACTTGATGGATTAAAAATTGTCGTGGATTGCGCAAACGGAGCAGCATACAAAGTTGCACCCCAAGTATTATGGGAATTAGGAGCAGACGTTATTGCCATAGGCAACACACCAAACGGCGTTAACATTAACTTAGATTGCGGAGCAACACACACTTCAGCTCTACAACAAGCTGTGCTGGAACATCAGGCTAACATCGGCATTGCTCTTGATGGAGATGCTGACCGACTTATTGCTGTTGATGAAAATGGTCATGTGTTAGATGGCGATCAAATCATGGCATTGATTGCAAAGCTTTGGCATGAACAAGATCTTTTAAAAGGCAATGGCATTGTTGCCACGCACATGTCAAATCTTGGTCTGGAAAGGTACCTTTCTTGCAAAGGATTGCAGCTATACAGGTCTAATATTGGTGACAAACACGTATTAGAAATGATGCAACTCAAAGGATGTAATGTTGGCGGGGAACAATCTGGTCATATTATATTGAGTGATTACACTACAACTGGTGATGGATTGTTAGCAGCACTACAGGTACTTGCATTAATGGTGGCTACCAACATGCCAGCAAGCGCTATTGGTAATACTTTTGAACCTGTACCACAAATTCTGCGCAACATACGCACGAAGCACGCCATTAACTTAAACGATGATCGCATTAGATTAGTTATTGATGACGCTAAAATGCGCCTAGATCAATTTGGCAAATTACTTGTTAGGCAATCTGGAACAGAACCACTAATTCGCATTATGGCACAAGGAGATGACGCAACCTTATTGAATGATGTCATCAACACAATAACAGGAACTATTTCAGAACTTGATGTAGCTTAGCTTGAAATATGTCTAGCAAAATCACCATTTTTTGGTTTCGCCAAGATCTACGAATTAGTGATAATCCTGGGCTTTTTGAAGCTGCTAAAAACGGTAAAGTATTACCTATTTATATTTTAGATGACCTTGAAGCAGAATCATTCAAAATGGGCAGTGCTAGTCGCCTATGGCTGCATCATTCTCTGAACGCTTTAAATGAATGCCTATCAAATTCGTTAAATGTGTATGTCGGAAATTCAAAAGAAGTTCTTTTAAAAATTCTTCAAAATACCTCTGCAGACGCCGTTTATTGGAATAGATGTTATGAGCCATGGCGCATCAAAAATGATTCATCCATAAAAGAAGCTTTGAAAAAAAAAGATATAGAATGCAAAAGTTTTAATGGATCATTGCTCTGGGAACCATGGGAAATTTTAAAAAAAGACAACACTCCTTATAAAGTGTTCACCCCTTTTTATACCAGGGGATGTTTGCAAGCTGTAGCGCCTCGAATTCCTATTCCTAAACCTGAAAACTTGAAACTAGTAAAAGATATTCAAAATAACACCTCTATAGAGAATCTTAATTTATTACCATCTGTTAAGTGGAATAAATCTATAGAATCATGCTGGGAAATTGGTGAAAAAGCTGCTCAAGAAAAATTAATAAATTTTGCTGATAATGGCTTGAAAAATTATAAAGAAAATAGAAATTACCCTTTCAAAAAAAATGTTTCCAGACTGTCTCCTCACTTACATTTTGGAGAAATATCCCCTAATCAAGCATGGTATAGTGCTCAAATTAAAAATATGAATCAAGGCTATACAGCTGATGTTGACTGCTTCTTAAGTGAACTTGGTTGGCGAGAATTTTCTCATGCTCTACTTTATCATTTTCCTAATTTGCCACATAAAAATTTTCAAGATGCTTTTGATAAATTTCCATGGACTAATAATCATGAGTTTTTTCAAGCATGGAAAGCAGGTCAAACCGGCTATCCTATTGTCGATGCGGGTATGCGTGAATTATGGCAAACAGGCTATATGCACAATCGAGTAAGAATGATTGTAGGGTCTTTCTTAGTGAAAAATTTATTGCTTCATTGGCATCATGGACGTGATTGGTTTTGGGATTGTTTAGTTGATGCAGATCTTGCAAATAACAGCGCAGGTTGGCAATGGATTGCTGGTTCAGGAGCAGATGCAGCCCCATACTTTAGAATATTCAATCCAATTACTCAGGGGGAAAAATTTGACCCGGAAGGACGATATACACGCCATTTTGTACCTGAACTTAGTCAACTTCCTAACAAATACTTATTCAAACCTTGGGACACTCCTGCAGCTATTTTAAAAGCTTGCAAAATTGATTTGGGGAAGACCTATCCCAATCCTATAATTAACCTAAGGGAATCAAGGGACAGAGCCCTTCAAGCGTACAAGAAAATAAGAATACTTTAGGATATACGATAGTCTACAAAGTTGTCTTCGAATCCGTACTAGGCCAATTAATATGAAGCTGCGGAGACTCATCTAAGAAAAAGTATGCAGATAGGGCGCACAAAGCAAGTAAAAGCAAGCCGACAAAAACCATACCGCTAGGAACAAATCTGCTCGTTGGAAAATGCTGCTCATCTCCCACACTTTTCAAAGGAGCCGGCAGAAAAAAGCTTTCATCTTTAAGCTGTTCAATAATTGCTTCTTGATCAAGATTCAAATACTTTGCGTAAGAACGGATAAAACCAATGGTGTATACTCCACCGGGCAATTCGTCAAATTGCTCGTTTTCAATAGCTTGCAAGAAAATTTTACGAATTTTCAGCTGCTCTGAAATAACTTCAAGCGTTAATTTCTGCTTGGTCCTTTCGGTTTTAAAAATAAGTCCCAATGTTTGAGGCACTGTATTCATTTCAATATCATCCAGCACTTTCACTGCAGCACTACCCATATAAACACCAAGTAAAAAAGACTTACGTGCATATTTAAGCATGTTTTTTATTAGCAGCCAATGAGATTCTTAATAATTTGTTAAACTTCTTTAGTTGACAACTATTAGCTGGGATAATACAAATATAAACACGGAGAGATGGCCGAGTGGCTTAAGGCAACGGTTTGCTAAACCGTCATAGGGTTTAAACCTTATCGGGGGTTCGAATCCCCCTCTCTCCGCCAGTTCTCAATTTAAATAGTGCTAAATCCCCACAAAATAGTAGATGTACAACGAAAAACTTGTAAATTGGGCATAGGCTTGCTATATGTAAAGCAAGGTAATGTCAGTCTGGTTGAGGTCTCTAGTGACACAAGACGTCCAAAATTTTACCACCGCTCGTCAACAAACTCGCCGTAAAGAATTATTTAACGGCAGAACTAAAATATTATTTGACGGCCCTGAACCAGGAACATTGATTTTGTATTTCAAGGACAGCCTTGACCAAAAAGAAGATTTGCAAGCATCTAGTGCTCATGGAGCATTGAATAACCGTTTTTCTGAACTCCTAATGCAACGTTTAAATCAAATTGGTGTTGAAACACATCTTATTAAGCGCTTGAATATGCGAGAACAACTTGTTCGTTTGGCTGATCCAATGCCTTTTCGTTTTCGTGTACACAATATTGCTATTGATTCCTTGGCTGAGCTTTTCAACCTAGAATCGGGCATGGTGATTAGCGAGCCAATTATTGAATTATATTTGAAAAATAAAGACGGCGTTCAGACAGTTATTGCTCCTCAACATGCTTACGCTCTAGGTTGGGTTCAAGAAGAAGAACTTGAAGTATTATTTAGTGCCATTCGTCGTATTAATGATTTTTTCCTTGGACAATTTTCCGCTTTAAATTTACGATTAGCAAATTACTGTCTGGAATTTGGCCGTGTTTTTTCGGCTGACTTTTTTGAAGCAACAAAACTTATTTTAATTGATGCTTTTGGATTGGACTCTTCATCGATTATCGATGCTGAATCTGGTGAAAGACTAGATTCTAGCATAGGGCTTGGAACCAATTGGACTGGCTGCACAGAAGTAGCTCGCCGGTTTGGATTGCTAGAGTATTTAAAAAAAGAAGAAACAATTCAGGAAGCCGCTTAATGCCAATTCTGCAATCTGATCTTGAAAATTGCCTATCAACAGCATTTCCGAAAGGAAAAATTGTTGTTACCGACACAGCAGGAGACAATGATCATTACCAAGTAGAAATAACATGCGCAACCTTCGAAGGTCTTAGTCGTATACAGCAACACCAAAAAGTTTATGCTGCTCTTAAGGACTATGATATTCACGCTTTATCAATAAAAACAAATTATATTTCGGGAGAATTTCATGAGTGACACACATCAACAAATTGACGAATTAGTTAAAGGAAACGATGTTGTCGTATTCATGAAAGGAACCGCAGCTATGCCCATGTGCGGATTCACAGCGACTGTTATTCAGATTCTTAACCAGCTAAGTATACCATTTAAAGATGTTAACGTACTCATTGACCCAGCTCTTCGTCAGGGCGTTAAAGACTATACTAACTGGCCTACAATTCCTCAGTTATACGTAAAAGGTGAATTTATTGGTGGATGCGATATCGTTCGAGAAATGTTTCAAAATGGAGAACTACAAACACTTTTAAAACAAAAACAACTGTTAAGTGATGCATGAGAAATCCAGTTGGGCGCGTAATCTTAAAATCAAAAAAGAAGCGGACCCAGTCATCGCGTGATTGGCTTTTACGCCAACTTAACGATCCTTTTGTGCGAAAAGCAAAGCAAGAAGGCTACCGTTCAAGAGCAGCTTTTAAATTCATAGAAATTGATGAAAAATATAAAATTTTAAAATCAGGACAAACTGTTATTGATTTGGGAGCAGCCCCTGGTGGTTGGACCCAGGTGATTGCTGATAAAGTTTCTCACAAAGGCAAAGTAATTGCCCTTGATCTACAAGACATTGATCCGTTTAGTAACCCAAATGTTCTTATTATCAAAGGTGATTTTGAGGATGAAATTGTTCAACAGCAGCTTTCCGAACATGTAGATTTAGCAGATGTTATTGTATCTGACATGGCAGCAGCAGCATGCGGCATCCCAGCCGTTGACCATATACGTATATTTAATCTTCTAGAGGCTTCTCTTAATTTCTCAATCAACCATTTAGCAAAAAATGGATCGTTTATCGCAAAAGTTTTAAGGGGTGGCACAGAAGGGGAATTGTTAAAACAGCTTAAAGTTCACTTCTCCAAAGTTGTCCACTTTAAACCTGACTCAAGTCGCCAAGACTCTGCCGAAATGTATGTTGTGGCAAAAGGCTTTAAGGGCAAGAAAACGCCTCCTCAATAGTTGCATTAGCACGCGAGAGCCATTATTGTGGTTACACTGAAAATCATTAAACTTCACTAAATCTTGGAATTTTTATTATGAAGGCCGAGCATATCCACAAAGTTAATCAGGTTGAACAAGCATTAACCTTATTACGGAGGCATCTTTGACTGGGACACAGCTCAAAAAACTCTGCAAATATTTGATGAACAAGCTGAATCACCTACTTTGTGGGATGACCCTACTGCTGCTCAAAAAATCCTAAAAGAACGCGATACACTAAGGACAGCCTTAAAACGAGTCACCGATTTAAAACAAGATCTTGACGATGCCGTAACACTAATTGAGTTAGCAGAAGCAGAGCAAGATATTTCCACAGAAGCAGAAGCAGAAAAAGAACTAGACGCCTTATGTGCAAAAGCTCTTAAACTGCAGCTAGAAAGCCTGCTCTCAGGTGAGGCAGACTCTAGCAATGCTTTCATTGAAATTAACGCCGGCGCAGGCGGCACAGAAGCCCAGGATTGGGCAGAGATGCTGGCACGCATGTACACCCGCTGGGCTGACAGCAAAGGGTACAAACTTGAAATTTTAGATGAAAGCCCCGGGGAAGAAGCAGGCCTAAAATCAATCACCATCAAGGTTAATGGATTCAGATCATACGGATGGCTTAAAACTGAAAGTGGTGTGCACCGCTTAGTTCGTATTTCCCCCTTTGATTCAAACGCTCGCCGTCATACAAGTTTTGCTTCTGTTTGGGTGTACC